>JASJDO010000068.1 GCA_030065115.1 Rhizobiaceae bacterium
AACTGTTGCAGCCATGCGTCAGCACAACATTCGAGACAAGGCTTTGGAATACATCGCCGCCAGACTTGAAGATTAGGGCGTAACTTGCTCACTTAGCGATCGAACGCATTTTTTCCGTCAAACTCCGGATCATTCTGTGCTTCTGCCATCAGCGCATTCGATTTTTCTTCAATCGCAGAGGCGATTTGCGCTGAAAATTCCTTGCCATTCAGACCTGGCTCAATCACCGGTAGAAACTCCAGAATGCAGGTCCCCTTATACAGGCGCAGGCTGTTACGCGGCCAAAACAAACCTGAATTTAGAGCTGCGGGCAATATACGCGCATCCAGGTTTTCATACATATGTGTGATCCCATACTTATAACTTGGCTCCGAATAAGCCATGGTTCGCGTGCCTTCGGGATAAATCACAATCTGCCGCCCCTCTTCAAGCTGCTTGCCTGCTTCCCGGTTCATCATGCGCAGCGCTTCGCTGCGTTTTCCACGGTTAACCCCGATCACATTCATTTTCATCGCAAACCACCCGAAAAATGGCAGCAGCATCAGTTCACGTTTCAAAATGTAGCTCGGATCGGTCAGAAACAGCAGCATTGTGTAGGTTTCCCAACTCGACTGATGCTTTGAAGCAAGAATAAATCCGCCCTCTTTGGGAATGTTCTCCAATCCGCGAAACTCACACCGCGTACCTATCAACCAGTATTGCATCCACAAATTCAGCCAACCCCAGCCCCTCACAACTTTCCAACCTTCTTCTCGCGGCATGAAAAAATATACCGGCGTCCAAAACAACAGTTGGAGAACTGTTAGAACGTTGAAAAGAATTATAAATAGGACTGAACGCAGAATCATCATGATGAACAACGCACTAGCACAAATCCCCCAGCATGGGCGAGTCCAAGCTAGGCTTCAACTGGCTTCAGGAGTTTGGATGGCTTTCGTTGGGCTCCAGTGCTGCGGAAATCAACTGTACCGATGGCTCTATTCCAAAAGCCGCAACTCGATATTTGGCATATTCTTTCAGAATAACCGGTGAAATCAGAAGCTTAAGAAAGCCCGTATTTTTCCAGTCGGGTGGTTGAACCGGAACACCCACAAAAGTCACATCAGGCATGCTTTCTTCCAGAAGCATGAGACTGCGTGGCATATGATAGCTACTGGTGACAAGAAGAATTTCGTTGAAATTATGTAGCTCAACCCAATCTGCGGTTTGGGCGGCATTTCCGCGCGTGTTCAAAGATACCCGATCAATATCGATGCAGCATCCATACATGGTTGACGGATCTTTCAGGATGCGCCCCAGATCTGCTCGTGTGGTCGATTCACCAACACCACTGATCAACAAACGCCGCCCGTGATTGGACTTTAGCAAGTCGACTCCAGTCGAAATGCGATTGGCACCGCCTGTTAAAACCACAACAGCATCAGCGCTATTAACATGCCCGATTACATCAGGAGCCGAGCCAACTCGCGCAATCTTGTTGACGAAGCGCAGATAATCAGCAGCAATGAAAATCATCCCAACAGTGAAAACCACGACGAGCGCTCGCAACAATCCACGGTTAAAACCACCAAATTTTCGCGCTGTTACATCAAAATCCATGGTCGTCAGAATAAACACCAATAATGATCGATTTTTGACCGGAACAGGGCAACAAATCTTGGATTGTGGCAAGAATTATGATGCACGCCGATAATCCTGCAGCAAATTAACTTGGCTTCTGACTGTCCAGCTTGAGGTCATCGCGGTCATTACAGACACAAACACCATCACGAGAAGCATCCCGAAATAACCGGACCAACTCAGGGAAAACGTTCCGAACAGAGCACTGATCTGATCCCCTTCCGGTGTCGCCAGACTTTGTGAAGACCAAACTCCAAGAACAAGAAACAAGAAAATAGCAGCAACCGCCCCGCACAGCGCACCCTTGAGGCCAAGAACCAGAAAATGCTTCTGAAACTGCGCTGCAATAAACCTGCCGTCTGCACCGACAAAGTGTAATACCTCGACCACGTCCTTATTCCCTGCCATCGCGCCGCGCGTCGCAAAAATGACGGTAGTAACCGTTGCTGCCATCACCAGGAGGAATATTGCTGTTCCAATCGCCACCATCGTCCACGCCATAGTGGTTAAGCGATCCACCCATGCGCGGTGATCATCCAGACTGCTACCGGGCACATCTGATTCAAGGCGTGACCTCATCCCTTCGAAATCTGGCTTCGCATCTGCAGCAAGGGTTACGGTCAGGATGCGCGGGACAGGCAATTCACTGAGTTGCAGCCCCGTACCGAGCCATGGTTCCAACAGTCGCACGGTTGCATCATCATCCAACGCTTCTACACGGCTTACACCTGCAAATGACAATGCAATGCGGCTTGCCTGTTTGATCGCATCCTCCATTCCAACCTCGTCGGATGGCCGGATCTGGATGGTAACTTCGCGAGAAATGTCGCTCTGCCATTGATTGGCACTCGAATTGATCAACGATACTGCACCCAGTGTCAGGCAAGCCAAAAATGCCATAATGCCAATCACAAAAACCAATGCAGTTCCGGCAATGGTCTCACTTGGCACGATGCTCATACCACTTTTCAGGGGGCGGACGGGCGCTTTGGCACCTGCACCCCCATCAGCACCTTTACCCGGGTCTGCAGTTGGTTTACCTGCACCCGCTGGCGCGGTATTTGACTGAGTTCTATCCAGTGGAGAATTGCGAGGATCATTCATAAATTTGCAACCTCCCACTATTGAGAACGAGGCGCCGCGCATCAAACTGATCCATCAATCCCAGATCATGCGTTGCAATGATAACTGATGTTCCGGATCGATGTAGTTCAATGAAAAGCCGCAACAACCGCGCGGCCAGCGGTGGATCAACATTACCGGTTGGCTCATCAGCCAGTAGAATATCCGGTTGGTCAATCAATGCCCTGGCAATCGCTGCCCTCTGTTTTTCACCCCCGGACAGAACCGGTGGTAAAACATGCATACGGTGTCCAAGCCCCACCCAATCGAGCAGGTCTTTAACGTCTTGCCGATAGTCAGCTTCCATCTTGCCACGCACTTGTAGAGGTAAGGCAACATTTTCAAATGTGGTCAAATGGTTCAAAAGCCGAAAATCCTGAAACACAACACCGATCTTTCGCCTCAATATCGGCATTTGATCCGGACGAATGGTTGATGCCTCTCTGCCAAACACATGAACCAGACCCCTTGTTGGCCGAATTGACATGAGCATCAATCGCAACAGGCTGGTTTTCCCCGCTCCTGAGGGGCCTGTTAAAAACTGGAATGATTTGGGCCTCACATCAAATGAAAGATCACTGAGAACTTCACGCCCCAATCCGTATCGCAATCCGACATTTTCGAACCTGATCAATCGTCTTACCTCGAGAAATTCTGGCAACCAATTATGGTTAACAAGGTGTTAGTTACTTTGCTTTAACAGATTCATTCAATTCGACAAATCCACACTGCATACAAGCGCGTTGATAGAGCAAATTTTGGACACTAAAACGGTAATGAGTGAAAATTCCTGCCCGAATTGTGAATATGAAAAGGGCAAGACAGGCCGACCGGTGCTGCGTGGAGACAGTATTCATTGTCTGGATTGCGGAACAAGCTGGAAAGACATCAGTGCTGGTTCACAATTGCAACTGGAAGACAATTCACGGGAAAGAACATTCGCAGACATGCGCGAAATGTTGCGCTCAAATTCGCGACCAAATTCTAAGCCGCAAAACGTTTCCAGACTCAAGAACACAATCGACACACCGGAATTTACTTTTGAGGAGGCCTCACCCAGCTTCGCAATAACATTGGCAAGCATCGCACTCGCCATGTTTATCAGTGTTGGTGGGTTAACTGCGTTTTTCCTTCTGCCTTCTTCAAATGTTGAAATCACCCGCGATCTGGTTTCATTGTCGAATATAGAACTGAAAGAACAGGTTGGCCGAGCTGGCAGAAAAGTGATCACAGTAAAAGGTACTGTCGAGAACAGCACTGATCAGCACCAGACAATCCGCCCGATTTCAATCATTCTGCGTCGCAAGGATGGAGGAGAAATTGTTCGCTGGCGCCACGTGTCACACCGACCTATTTTGAAAGCAGGCGCAAAATCACGGTTTGCGTCTTCCATTCAATATGATACTCCGCTCGTGGCTTATGCTGAGGCCGTATTTGAGTAGGAAAAACAATGCCAATTGTCCGTGGCAAGAATATCGAAATCCTGTTTTCAACCGAAGAAATAGCGCGGCGAAATGCAGAACTCGCCCAGGAAATAGCGTCAACAAAACCAGACAACCCACTGGTTATCGCCATCCTGAAGGGTTCATTTGTCTTTGCCGCTGACCTCATCCGCGCCTTGCATGCGGCTGGAATTTCTCCCGAAGTTGAGTTTATATCCATCTCGAGTTATGGCGCTGGAACTGAGGCCGGAAGACCGGTCATTCTGCGCGATGTGGAAACGGATGTTGAAGGTCGAAACCTTTTCATCATTGACGACATTCTGGAGTCTGGTGGAACCCTCGCATTTACAAAAAAGCTCATGGAAAGTCGCGGTGCAAACAGTGTTTCATTGATCGCCATGCTGGACAAACCGACCAAACGCAAAGCCAATATCGACGCAGATTTCGTCGGCTTTGAGTGCCCGGACAAATTCATGGTCGGCTACGGCATGGATGTCGGTCACGCGTTTAGAGAACTACCCTACATTGGCGAGGTGGTCGGTGACGCAGACAGCTAGAGCCTGCTATTCGGTGTTCAGCAAGCGTTCAAGATAGTCTTTTTCAATCAACGGATTGTCCGGTATTGCCAATCGATCGCGGATGGCGTCAAGGATGCGGCGCGCACGCTGGGCATCAATTTCGCCGGGCACTTCCACATCCGAGTCGGCGTTTAGCCCATCGCTATTGCCGGCACGACGGCCCAGCGGATCACGGGATTGGCGAGGACTTGCCTGTCCTTGCCCATTGCCTTGAGATTGTTGTTGGCCACCCTGCTGACGGTCGCCAGCCATTTGTTCCATCATGTTCTGCGCGCCCTGACGAAGTGCCTCAAGTGCATTGGCCTGATTGCCTGCCGCACTGCCCGGCTGCCCTTCACCCAGGTTTTCACCGGCCTGTCCCATTTCACCCTGGGCTTCACCAAGCTCCTGAGGTTGTCCCAGACCTAGCTCTTCAAGCTGCTGGCCCAGCTCTCCTAGCTGTTGTTCAAGCGCTTCCTGTTGTTCCCGCAGCTGACGCAGCGCTTCGGCAAACTCTTCAGCAGTCATTGGGCCGCCGGGTTGCTGACCAGCCTGATTTTCTTGGCCCTGACCTTGTTGTCCGCGCTCTCCTTGCTGACCACCCCGTTGTTGGCCGGGTTGCTGACCCTGTTGCTGGCCTTGCTGTTGTCCCTGCTGGCGTTGACCCTGTTGTTGCTGACCTTGCTGTTGACCTTGTTGAAGCCCACGCTGCTGCTCACGTTGCATGCGATAGCTTTCATTCAGCAATTCCTGCTGGCGTTGCATCAATTCACTCAACTGATCCAGTGCCTGATTAAGCTCATTACCTTCGGCCTGCCGCTGTTGCTCATGACGGCCCGAACGCAGATTGTCCATCATGCGTTGTAATTCGCTCAATAGCTGGCGAGCAGCATCCGGCGACCCCGATTTCGCCAAATCCTCAATCCTGTCCATCATGCGTTCAAGATCATTCTGCGTAAGGGTTTGGGCATTTTGTTGATTAAGCGGGTTTTGCGCGTTTGGATTTTGGCGTTGCTGTTCAGCGAGCGCCTGCATCATCTCATTCATTGCCTGACGCAATTCCTGCATCAAACGGTCGATTTCTTCCTGACTGGCTCCCTGCTCAAGCGCCTCGCTCAAGCGTTCCTGTGCTTCCCGCAGGCGCCGCTCAACCTCGCTGAGATCTCCATACTCAACGCCCAGCGCAATTTCCCAAAGAAGATCAAGAACAGAACGCAACTGATCGTCATTCCGCGCGTCCACCAATCGACGATAGGCTGTACGCATGGCAATCACATCAGCGGGCTTCTCAACATATTCCGGAGCCGCACTGGAAACCGCATCCAGAAGATCAGCCACATATCGTTGCTGATTGGCATCCATCGCAAGGATACGCCTCTGCTCAACCAAAGCTAATGCAAGCGGCTGTGTGAATGCTCGACCTGGCAGGACCATTTCACGAGTTTCTGTCCGTCCAATCTGGCCAGCGTGATCCTTTACCTCCAAGGCAATGGTTACATCACTTCCGGCCCAAGGGTGATCGGTTAAATCCTTGTTGAGCTTGGAAACCGCCTTTTTGCCTCGGGTTCTCGGCAATGAAAGCGTGACTTCTGGGGCTCCAACCAACGGGCGCGCACCCTCCTGCGCTTTTTCCTTGGAAAGAATTTCCGCCTTACCCGCTTCCAGCCCGTAGTCGTCCTCGACAGTATAAGTGAGCTGGAGCGAGCCTGACAAAGCTGAACTCGGCTCCTCAAAAAACGTGATCGTAGGAGCCTTGTCGAGGATTACAGATACGCCCCACTGAGCAATTTCCTGCCCCCGATGTTTGAGCCGGATAACGATATCATCCTCCACCACAAGGGAATACTCGCGATGTTTTGCATTTTCTTCCTGTGGTTTCCGCTCAATCTCTATTGCGGCTTCCCCATCCCCTGCAAGAACCGACAACTCGCCCTCACCTATGAAACGCAGAAAGAACTCACTGCGCTCAGGAACAGAAACTGCTTTGGTCAGCACTTCACCCGAATTCACATCCTTCTGGGCCGACAAAAATACCGGAGGCTTACGGGTATAACTCGGTGGCGCTAGCCAGGCATCCATGCGCACTGGCACTTCAGCCTGCAGTTCGGGAATTCCAAGCACATCAGAAACGCGGCCGCCGTCAGAAGAATAGGAAAAGAAAAAAGCAAGGAACGCAAGCAACGGCACCATCGCCCTGAAGGCATACGGGTCAAACCGGTTGCCATCCGGCGTTGGCGATCCGGCTGTCATGTCCTTCATTTTTTCAGACATGCGAATTTGGTGTTCCCGCCAAAGCGCTTCTGCAAAGGGGTCTTTTGCCCCGGTGGCCATAGTATCTTTTTGGGCGGTGATCGGTCGGTTTTCAAGCAGCGAGCGCTTTTCGACATGGCGCGTGATCTCGTCTTCGCGCGGCATTACGAAATTTCGCAATGGCCAAATGCTGGCAATAGCCAGAAGCGCGAAGCTTAGTCGGACTACCCAATATCCCGCCAAACCGGTTTCTGCTGTTAATAGTCGCCATCCACCTGACCAGGAAAATACAAGAAACAACGACACAACGATAAAAGCCGGCACCAAAAGCGGCCACAATCGTTCCCAAACCAATACAAGCAAGGCGCTGGTTTTAAGATGGAACTTCATACGCTTAGCAGATCTCTCATTGCCAGTGTGGTCTTCGCGCGCGCGATTTCAGCAGCACAATACGAATAAACTAGCACAAAAGCCGGCGTTTTCGAGGCCTAACATGTCACATGCCGGATTTGTGAAGTAGACACAAATCCGATTGGATAGCCTTAAAACCAGTCCGGTTGATGATCCATTGCAATGATGGCCTCAACATCCACACGTGGCCGAACGACGTGGAACTGATCACCTTTGACCAGTACTTCAGGCACAAGCGGGCGCGTATTATAGGTCCCCGATTGCACCGCACCATAGGCACCAGCTGACCCAATTGCAAAGAGTTCACCGGCTTGCATGATCGGGAGATCACGTTCCTTCGCAATGTAGTCGCCGCTCTCACAAACAGGGCCAACCACATCTGCGATTTTCTTCTCAGCACCGGGTGCAGGTTCATTAACCGGAAAAACCTCGTGCCAAGCTTCGTAAAGGGTTGGTCGAATAAGGTCATTCATTGCAGTGTCCGCAATGTAAAACCGTTTCTCGCCAGCGTCCTTCACATAAATCACTGACCCAACGAGAATGCCTGCATTGCCAGCAATCATCCGGCCCGGTTCGAAAACCACCTCACAGCCCAATTGTTTGACATGGGATTTCACTACCTGCGCATAAGCTTCCGGTTCTGGCGGCGGATTGTTGTCATGTTTGTAGGGAATGCCCAGGCCACCCCCCACATCCACATGGTCAATTTCATGACCTTGCGAACGCAATCGTTCAATCAGTCCACCCAATTTGGAAAAGGCTTGGTCAAAGGGCGCAAGCTCTTCGATCTGGCTGCCGATATGCATATCAATACCGGTGACACGAATACCCGGCAGGCTCGCAGCCAGCGCATAGGCTTCTTCACCCAGTTCCCATGCAATACCAAATTTGTCGGTTTTCTTGCCAACCGAAATTTTTTCGTTGCCGCCAGCAACCACATCGGGATTGATCCGCAGCGAGACCGGAGCAGTCTTGCCCGCCTCAACCGCACATTCAGATAGAAACTTGAGCTCAGGAATCGATTCCACATTGAAACAGAAAATCCCGGTCTCGAGAGAGAACATGATTTCTTCTTTGGTTTTACCGACGCCGGAAAACATGATTTTGTCTGGAGAGATTCCGGCTGCAAGTGCACGTTTTAACTCACCAATGGATACAACATCTGCGCCTGATCCGAGGTTTGCCAGCGTTTTCAACACTGCCTGGTTCGAATTCGCCTTAAGCGCGAAACAGACTTTCGATTCGATGTCAGAAAAAGCATCAGCAAACACCGTATAGTGCCGCTCCAGCGTTGCGGTTGAATAGCAATAAAAGGGTGTTCCAACCTGCTCCGCAATCAACGGAACCGGCACATTTTCCGCATGCAATACACCATTAATGTAGTGAAAGTGGTTCATCGATCTGCACCTTCCAAATCAAAGAAGGGGATCAAGGATAAACGGTTTGTCTTCCTTTTCAGGCGCACCAACGGTTTCCACTTCGTTGCCGTTTTCATCGACAGTAACAACCGTGGCACTTGGCGGGGCTTCAAGGTTTCCGCGACGCCCACAAGCCGTCACAGCCAGTGCAATCATCAGCACCAGCACGAACCTTGTCGCAAATCCTGAAAGGCGTTGAGCCATTTGCATTTTCCGTTACTTCAAACTGAACGTCATATTCGACAGCTGGACTGAAAAGTCAAACCTTGTTTAGTCGCGCTTTCCAATATGCAACCTGCTTGCGAACATTTTCAGGCGCCGTGCCACCAAAGCTGGTTCGGCTGGAAACAGACGCGTCCACCGACAAAACATCATACACTGATGAATTGATCGCTTCATGGATCTCTTGCAACTGTTCAAGCGATAATTCATCCAACTGCTTGTTTTCCTGCTCTGCGACAGCCACAGCCCGGCCAGTCACATGATGCGCATCACGGAAGGGAAGGCCTGCCTCACGAACAAGCCAGTCTGCAAGGTCTGTTGCCGTTGAGAATCCAGAGCCTGCGGCAGCCCGCATCGCTTCTTTGTTCACCTCCATATCTGAAATCATGCCCGTCATCGCAGCAAGCGAGACTTCGAGCGCAGCAGCGGAATCAAATACAGCTTCCTTGTCCTCCTGCATGTCTTTTGAATAGGCAAGCGGCAAGCCCTTTAGCACCGTCAACAACCCAATCAGCGAGCCATTGATCCGACCCGATTTGGCACGAACCAGTTCTGCAGCATCAGGGTTCTTCTTTTGCGGCATGATGGATGAGCCGGTTGAGAATTTGTCAGACAATGTCACAAAGCCGAATTGCGGTGTGGACCAGATGACAATCTCTTCAGCCAGGCGAGACAAGTGCCCGGCGCAAATTGAAGCAGATGACAGAAGATCAAGCGCGAAATCCCGGTCTGAAACTGAATCAAGCGAATTGCGTGTCGGGCCAGCAAATCCAAGGGCTTTTGCCGTCATCTCGCGGTCTATCGGAAATCCAGTACCTGCAAGTGCTGCAGCGCCCAAGGGGCATTCATCGGACCTGGCAATGGCATCCTCAACACGCGATTTGTCACGTGCAAACATTTCCACATAGGCGAGACAATGATGCCCGAATGTCACCGGTTGCGCGGATTGTAGATGTGTAAAGCCAGGCATTACGGTGTCTGCATGCAGTTCAGCCTTTTCGAGAAGGGTGGAGATAAGGACATCAAGGCTGTGTGAAATGCCTGTAAGGGTTTCCCGCACCCACATGCGGAAGTCCAGGGCAACCTGATCATTGCGCGACCTTGCCGTATGCAGTCTGCCGGCCGCATCGCCAATCAACTCCCGCAACCTTGCTTCAATGTTCATATGAATGTCTTCAAGCGCCCGCGAAAACACAAATTCACCAGATGCGATTTCTGACAGAATTGTGTCCAGACCTGAGGCAATTTGCGTTGCATCTTCACTTGAAATAATGCCTTGTTCCGCCAACATGGAAGCATGGGCTTTCGAGCCTGAGATGTCCTGGGCATAAAGCTTGCGGTCAAAATCTATGGAAGCGTTGATTTCTTCCATGATAGCGTCAGGACCGGAGGCGAACCGCCCTCCCCACATCTCGTTACCGGAATTGTTTTTGGTCATTTGCAAGCCCTTTTGGCGCTTTGGATTTTTGAACGGAACTGACAATGAAAAACAAAACGTTTCTAGGACTGGGCCTTGCAGCAATCGCTCTTAGTATTGGGGTTGGCGTATACGGTATCTTGGGCACGTCTGGCAACACATCAGGTGAATATGCGCAAAATTCGGACACAGACATAGCGGCTCCCAATTGTCCTGCATCTATGGCCAGAGGCAAAGAACTCGATCCACTGGCAACAGGAGACATCGCAGCATTCCGCGCATTGGATGAACCTCTGGACCTGACAGAAATCAAATTCGTCGATGATCAAGGAAACCCCAAAACGCTGGCAGACTGGAAGGGCAAAACTGTTCTTTTCAACCTTTGGGCTACTTGGTGTCCACCTTGCCGTGAAGAAATGCCTTATTTCGAGACGCTGCAGACAACTAAAGGCGGCGACACATTTCAGGTCGTGCCTGTGAGCATTGATCTGGGAGACGCTGCAAAACCAAAGGCCTTCTATGCTCAAACGGGTCTTAAGGAAATTCCGTTCCTGCATGACAACACCATGAATGCATTCCACGACTTGAAGAAGAAAGCAGTAGCATTGGGCATGCCGACCACGCTGCTTGTTGACACGAATGGTTGTGGGCTTGGGGTTTTGAACGGCCCGGCTAAATGGGACGGTCCGGATGCGATCAAGCTGATTGATGCGGCAATCGCGCTACCCAAATTGGGGTAAATCCAAAAAACCGAAATTAACTTGACCGACTACGAAACGTCTTGGTGGATAATTCGCGTTTGCGTTCCCATGGCAAAATCGGCAGAGGCATTCCAAACAATTCGCCTTGCAAATAGGTGTAACCCCATTCTTTGAACTGCGCAGCTTGGTCGGCATCCTCAACCCATTCGATTACTGTTTCCACTGAAGAACGGTTTGACAACCATTGCATGGCCTCCAGAAACGAACGCGTTTTTTTATTGTCGACCATCTCTCTACTGAATGAACCATCAATTTTAATGATATCGACATTCAGATCCTTGAGATGTGAGAAAGAAGTGTATCCCGCACCAAAATCATCAATCGCCACGCGACAACCCATTTCCTGCATTGAAGCAATTGCAGCAACGGTTTCTTCCATGTTCGAGACAATTTGCGATTCAGTGATTTCAACTATCAGGCGCGGGGCAATGTCCGGAACCAGAAGCAGTCTCTCTCTAAGCGTACTTGTCCACGAACCGTCTGCGATACTGTCATAGGTCACGTTAACTGACACAACCGCATCGGTACATTGCTCAAGCACATCCAGGGTCATCTCAAGCGCTTTTCTGTCCAGCAATCGCATCAGACCCAAACGCTCAGCTATACCAAGAAATCTTGCGTCTTGGATGACACCTTCTGTTTCCGGTGTCATGCGAAGCAATGCTTCATGAAATTCCGGCCGGTGAGTCTGAGCGCCAACAATTGGCTGAAACGCCAGATGCATTGCTCCATCTTCTATCGCTTTTGCAAACTGCGTCAGCAGTTTTGCATCATTGGCCCGCTTCTCAACAAGCGTCGGATCAGGATCATACACCGACACTTTCAGACCAAAGCGTTTTTGTGCCTGATGAAGAGCCGCTGTCACACTGCCAATTGCTTCATGAGGATTGATCGCGTGTTTCGGAAGCAAGCACGCTCCGGCAGACGCTTTCAATGCAACAGGACCGCATGAGGTGAGATGAACTTTCCCGTTCAAAAGGCTGGTCAGCCGGCGTGCGGCAGATTCGACCTCTTCTTCATTGCAGTTGTCAAAAATGAACCCGAACTTGGCGCCGGAAAACCTCGCAGCAATATCACCATCACGCTTTGCACTGGTTAACACCTCCGCTACCAGCTTCAACACCTCATCCCCAGCGGAGAAACCCAAAGTTGAATTGATTTCGTCAAAGTCGGAAAGCGAGATCAACAAAAGAGCAGCCGACTTGCCCAGTGACAATCCGTTCTTGATATAGAGGTCTATCGCCTCTTCCAGATGCACACGATTGGGAAGAGATGTCAGTTCATCGATTTCAGATTTTCGCTTAAGCGATTCCTCACGCTTGCGGCGTTCGCTGACAATTCGAACAATTCCACGCGCATAGGATGGCTTTCCATTTTCATCAGGATACCAGCGGCCGACATCTTCTACCCAGACAGGCTCATCGCCTGATATGACCTTCGCACTTACCGCGTAAACACACTGATACGTTCCGCCATCACCGTGGGAGTCTTGGGCGATGCTTTCCTGAAGCTGGGTGAAGCGTGTTTGTTGGCTTTGAGCAGAAAGCAAAGCCTCGAACCCCCGCGCAGATTCAAGATTTACTTCTTCATGAAATCCGATCAGGGACTTGAAGTTTTCACTCCAATCAAGACGATCTTCCGCGATATGCCAGACATAACTTGCCTGGCCCAGTTCCGCCAAAATATCCTGATTTTCGTCCATTTGTGCGCGCACCGTTGCCTGTAAGGACAACAGGTTCGCACACAAGCGTTAAAATAAGATCAAAAACCAGCTGCGTGACCATCTTTGCGCGGATCTGATCCGGCAATTAGGCAACCCCGTTCATGGTCGATCTGGATGACCTGACCACCACCATGCACAGCGCCGCGTGTGACAGGATGCCCCTTGGCTTTAAGGCCAGCTTCAATCTCCGCAGAAATGCCAGTCTCCAGATCAAGATTACCATCATTGTCCCAGAAGATGCGCGGATCATCCAAAGCAGCTTGTGGGTTCATGCCGTAATCCAGCATATTGGACAAAACATGTGCCTGACCCATTGCCTGATACTGCCCGCCCATCACGCCGAAGGAATGAGTCACTTTGCCATTTTTCGTGACCATCGCCGGTATAATTGTATGGAACGGACGCTTTGAAGGTCCAATTGCGTTTCCGTGCCCTGGAATGAGATTAAAACCACAGCCCCGATTTTGGAGAATAACACCCGATTTATCGGTCATGATACCTGATCCGAACCCACCGAACAACGAATTGATAAATGATACCGCCATGCCGTCACGGTCTACAACGGACAGATAAACTGTATCCGATCCAGTCGGATCAGGCAGATTAATTTCGGGGTTGCGTTTTTCCGGATCAAACAGCTTGGCGAGATCGGCAATGTGACTGTCACTCAGAAGTTGCTCGACACTATAGGACATGTAATCAGGATCTGCGATATAAGCATCGCGTGCCGTATATGCTAGGCGCGCGCATTCCATCTCCAGATGTGCTCGTTCAAGAGAATTCGCAGCGGGTGGAACTCCAATCTTGTCAAGCAGTTTCACAAGCATGATGGCAGCTAAACCCTGGCCGTTTGGCGGAATCTCATTCAACCGATGGCCGTTATATTCTGTCGAGATCAGATCGACCCAATCAGACGTAACACCGGCCAAGTCATCTTCATTTAGGAAACCGCCCAAGCCTTGGATAGTGTTAGCAATCTCGGTTGCAACTTCCCCCTGATAAAACGCAGATTTGCCCTCTGTTGCGATACGACGAAGCGTTGCCCCCAATTCAGGATTTGCAAACCGGTCACCCGCTACAGGAGGCGCACCATCAATCAGCAGTTTTTTTGATGAAACCGGATCCCCTTTCAACTTGTCGACTTGCTCCGCCCAGTCGGCAGCGACACGCTCACCAACCGGATACCCCTCTTCCGCATATCTGATCGCATCGGTAAAAAGCCGTCCAAAATCCAACTTTCCAAACCTGGAATGCAATTCTGCCCAGGCGCTTACAGAGCCAGGGACGGTTACAGCGTGAGGTGAGGGCTCTTCAATTTTGGTTACACCATTTTCAAGAAACCAATCGAGACTAGCACCAGCAGCGGAACGACCCGATCCATTCAGACCATGAAGTTTGCCATCCGGTTCGCCGACAATCACAAAACAATCGCCGCCAATGCCTGTCATATGCGGCTCGACAACACATTGCGTTACACAAGCCGCAATTGCGGCATCAACGGCATTTCCTCCCTCGCGCAACACATCAAGTGCTGAAGCCGTCGCCAAAGGATGAGAAGTAGCGGCAGCGCATTCGCTGGCAATGACCGGCGAACGACCCGGCAGTGAAAAGTCCCTGTACACAAAAAGCTCCTCTTGATTTTGCATTGACAATTCACGCTAAACTGCCAATTCAACACATATATCAACAATTCATCGGAGCAAGTCCATGGCAAAGCTTTCGCTTAACCGCGCAAACCGCATCATTTCACAGGCATTCGCACACGCAAAAGAAGCGGGATATAAACCTTTGGCGGTTGTCGTGCTCGACGATGGCGGCAACCTGAAAGCTTTCCAGGCTCAGGATGGAAGTTCAAACAACCGGTTCGAGATCGCTCGCGGCAAGGTTAAAGGTGCATTGGCTGTTGGAACAGGTTCACGTTGGCTCAATACACAAGCAGAAACCAGACCCCATTTTCTGGATGGCCTCAGCTCGGTTATCGATAGTGGAATTGTTGCTGTTCCAGGCGGTGTCCTGGCAAAAGACAAATCCGGCAATATCATCGCTGCAGTAGGGATCTCTGGGGATACGTCAGACGCCGACGAGGAATGCGCTATCAAAGGCATTGAAGCCGTCAATTTGATCGCCGATCCGGGCGCGTAGTCACATCCAAAAGATGATCGCGGCGATCTCAGTACTCGCCGTGATACCCCCCGTGACCCACGTTAACGTCTCGCGTTGCAGAGCGGATAGAGACCACAAATCCTGCAAGCACATCAACCAATGCAATGGTCATCAGGATGAAAAACACCGAATGAGCTGCGTTTTTGACAACCAGGAACTCGACCAGATAGGCAATAAACACAAAAGTGGACAGCAGGTGATCAATCACCGATGACGCCCCTACCCTCGTTGCTTTCAAAATCTCGAAAAACAGCAAAACCAATGCCAACATGACCATCAGGTCGCCCATTTTCATGACCCACGCATCCCCATGAATGAGCGGGATCGAGAAGATTTGATTGTCCCATACACCCACACCACCATTTAAGAACACCTGAATATTGTACACGATAAAAGGTACAATCAGCAGTGGCACATTTGTAAGCATGGTCTCTCCCCTTTTGACGCAACGTCAATAGGTTAGCATATCAAATTTGTCAAAAAAAAGGGCCGACTGAGCCGACCCGAATTGATTTTCATGCGCAAACGCAATCAGATGGAGTCTTTTGGCTCCAGAATTTGGCGTCCGCGATACATGCCTGATTTCAGGTCAATATGATGCGGGCGACGCAATTCACCGGAATCCTTGTCTTCCACATAAGCTTTCGCTTTCAACGCATCAGACGAACGGCGATGGCCGCGTTTCATGCGTGTGATTTTACTCTTTGGTACAGCCATGATGCATACTCCGAATTCGAATTAAAAAAGGGCTCTGCTAAGCGAGAAAATGGTTCCGCGAGAGCCCTGAAACGTTTTCTGGGCGCTGCTATACATTTTTTTTCCAACTTTGACCATAGGGTAAGGCAAATTTTTATGCGGGGTCCTTAAGGCATCCTATATAGGCACCGGACGCTCTGGCGCGCTTTTGGATAACTGCCGCCAGCGATCGCAATTTCCTTGTTGGCTTGGCAGGATTCCGACCTTTCGGATTGGGCAAGGTGACCGCCAGACGGGCAGAGTTTCTTGGCCCCAGTTTTTCAGCAGATGTTTTGAAATAATGGGGCGCTGCAGCACCAACACCAAACACGCCCTCGTCCAACTCGACTATGTTCAAATAAATTTCCATAATCCGCCGCTTGTCCAATACCAACTCGGCCATCATGGCGTAGGGAATTTCCAACCCCTTGCGAATGAACGAACGTTCCGGCCACAAAAACAGGTTTTTAACAAGCTGCATGGTGATCGTACTAGCACCACGCGTCCGCTCTCCCTCCAGAGCGTCATCAATCACCTGATTAAGCGCACTCCAATCCACACCATTATGCGAACAGAACTGCCCGTCTTCCGACATCAGGATCGACTGATAAATGCGTGGCGACATGTCTTCCAGTTCAACCCATTGTCGTTTCGCACCGGCACCTACCAATGCCTCTCTGACCATCAATGTCGAGACGGGTTTCACTCCATCGACCCTGTAGAGTAGTAACAGACCAAGGGGTACGAGGGTTATGATGAGACCAAAGGCGACAAGAAATCGAACAGCGAAGGATTCTAGACTTCGCTTTTTCTTTCTAACAGCAACGGTGTCATCCGAACTCCTGACTTCAGAAGATCCAGATTTTGCTTCGCTGTTATTCTTGCTTTTCTTTTTCTTTGTTGCCATGCCCATTGTTTAAACGATTGTCGACACGGGCGAAACACCGCTTGACCCCGATTGCGGCAGGTGTCACGAGAATCCTATAAATTTGCACAGGCAATCCATGATCGACTTCAAATCAACCCTCAAAGCGCGCGCAGACGCAGTGGAGGAGACACTCATCAAGCTCCTAAGCAATACGCCACTAGAGTATGAGACCGCACGTCCGGATAAACTAATGTCTGCCATGCGGCATTCTTCACTGGATGGTGGCAAGCGCCTGCGTCCCTTTCTGGTGATGGAGACCGCAAAACTGTTCAATATAGCGCCTGAGCAAAGTGTCTGGACTGGGTGCGCGCTTGAACTCATCCACTGCTACTCTCTGGTACATGATGACCTACCGGCCATGGATGACGACGATCTGCGCAGAGGCAGACCAACAACGCATATTGCCTTTGGTGAGGATACCGCCATCCTCGCAGGCGATGCACTTCTTACTCTATCGTTTGATGTTTTATCTCGCGAGGAAACGCATGGCGACCCGGCAATCCGAATTGAGCTGGTAAAGCTGTTTGCCCGCAATGCGGGCCTCGGCGGCATGGTCGGCGGCCAAATGCTGGATCTTGAAGCCGAAACTAAACCTGAAATAAGCGAAGTAGAGATCCTGACGCTGCAAGCCATGAAAACCGGAGCTCTTTTGCGCTGTGCATGTGAAGCAGGGGCGGTTTTGGGAGGCGCATCTGACAATGAGCGCAAGGCACTGATAGAATTCGGCTTGCTGACTGGACAGGCTTTTCAGTTGGCCGACGACATCTTGGATGAGACTTCGGATACAGAAACCATGGGCAAGCAGACCGGAAAAGACGCCGATCGTGGCAAGGGCACGCTTATATCGCTCTATGGTTTGGACAGGGCAAGAGACCGGGCACATGAACTACTGCAAGAAGCTGTCGCAACGCTGGCGCCATTTGGCGAAAAAGCCGGAACATTGATCGATGCTGCTCGGTTCACAGTTGAGCGGAA
>JASJDO010000069.1 GCA_030065115.1 Rhizobiaceae bacterium
TTTGCATACGCAAACCGTCTTCCGGTGTGTGCAAACCTCCAAGTTTGAAACCAAATGGAGAGGTTAGAATGTTATCCAAATTTCTGAAATCCACCCTTGTTGCGTCTTTGATTGCTTTACCAGCACTTGTGTCATCACCACAGATTGCGGGCGCTGAAACCAAGAAAGACTTCAGTGTTTGCTGGTCAATTTATGTTGGTTGGATGCCATGGGGATATCTGCAAGACAGCGGCATCATGAAAAAATGGGCCGACAAGTATGACATCACCGTTGATATCGTTCAGATCAATGATTATGTAGAGTCTATCAACCAATATACCGCTGGCCAGTATGACGGGTGTTCTATGACCAACATGGACGCATTGTCCATCCCGGCCGGAGGTGGTGTTGATACAACTGCTCTGATTGTAGGTGACTTTTCCAACGGGAATGACGGGATTATTCTGAAAGACAAAAAGTCCCTGGCAGACCTTAAGGGGCAAAACGTCAACCTGGTTGAATTGTCGGTTTCTCATTACCTTCTGGCGCGTGCACTTGATGCTGTAGGTCTTGCCGAGAAAGACCTCACAGTAGTCAATACATCAGATGCCGATATGATCGCGGCTTATTCCACAGATGAAGTGACATCAGTCGTAACCTGGAATCCGTTGCTTTCCGAGATTGAAGCCAATGCAAATGCAACCAAGGTTTTCGATAGTGCCGGCATCCCGGGTGAAATCATCGACGTCATGATGGTCAACACTGAGACACTGGCGGATAATCCTGCATTCGGTAAAGCGCTAACTGGAGCCTGGTACGAGCTGATGGGTATCATGTCGTCTGACACCGAAGAGGGCAAGAAAGCTAGAACGGCAATGGCAGTTGCCTCCGGAACTGATCTTGCGGGTTACGATGCGCAACTGGCAACAACCAAGATGTTCTATGATCCGGCTGAAGCTGTGACTTTCACCAAGTCGGGTGATTTGCCAAAGACAATGAAGTTTGTTGCTGAGTTCTTGTTCGACAAGGGAATTCTGGGTGAGGGTGCCCCAAGTGCCGAGTTCGTCGGTGTTTCGTTCCCTGATGGCTCCGTTTATGGCGACGAGGCAAACGTGAAGCTACGGTTTGATACAACCTATATGGAAATGGCTGCTGACGGAAAGCTCTGATCCTTCCTACTCCAGGGCCGGGAATTAGCTTCCGGTCTTGGGCAAGATTTGTCTTCCCGGAACACCCCCTATGCGAATCATCAATAAAAAGCTGCAATCCCCGGCGCGCTTTGTATTAGGAGCCATTCCCTTTGTGGCCCTGATTGCCACGTATACGTTTGCAAGCCATATCCGGCGGGCAGAAAACCCGGCTGACAAATTGCTACCATCGCTTGAAGCAATGGGGAACGCTTTTTACCGGATGGCATTTGTAGCGGACAAAAGATCCGGCGATTATCTTCTTTGGGTGGACACGATCGACAGCCTTGTGAGGCTTGGCAGCGGAATTGCAGTTTCCACCATTTTTGCGCTGGTACTAGGCATTGGAATAGGTTTTATTCCGCATATCCGAGCTTCCCTGGCTCCGTTTGTTTCGGCAATTTCTCTCATTCCGCCTATCACGATACTGCCCATTCTGTTCATTGTCTTTGGCCTTGGGGAACTTTCAAAGATCATGCTGATCGTGGTTGGAACCATGCCGGTGATGGTGCGATCCATGGCGCAGGCAGTAATTGATATCCCGCGTGAAATGATCATCAAGGCAGAAACGCTTGGCGCTTCGGTTTGGCAGATGATCACAAGAGTGGTGCTTCCCCAGACACTGCCACAACTCATTATGTCCATTCGTCTTGGTCTTGTGCCAGCGTGGATATTTCTGATTTCTGCTGAAGCAATTGCCTCCACTTCCGGCCTTGGTTATCGTATTTTTCTGGTCCGCCGCTTCCTCGCGATGGATGTTATCCTTCCTTATGTCTTGTGGATCACGCTGCTCGCCTTCCTGATTGACCGATTGTTGCTGGCGCTTTCCAAACGGGCATTCCGCTGGCATCATCTTTCCGGGGAGAGTTTGTAATGTCGATCTCTCCCAAGATTTCGGTATCCGCAGTTTCTAAACATTATGACTCAGTCCCAATTTTGGAACGTGTAAATCTGGATGTTGAAACCGGTAATTTCTGCACCATTGTCGGCGCTTCCGGATGCGGCAAGTCTACATTCCTGAGATTGTTGTTGTCACAAGAGCTGCCGACACGAGGAACCATTGAACTGGATGGTCAGGTGCTACCGGATGAGCCAACTCCTAATCGCGGGATTGTTTTTCAACGCTATTCCACATTTCCGCATTTGAGCGTTGAAGAAAACCTTATCCTTGGCGATGAATTCGAACAGTCCAGAACCTTGGGCAGATTGTTCGGAAATGCAAGAAACAAATCCCGCGAAAAGGTTCAGGATACGCTCCAGAAGATTGGCTTGTACGAAGCGCGTAACAAATACCCCTCACAACTGTCAGGAGGCATGCAGCAAAGGTTGGCAATAGCCCAGGCGCTACTGAAAGAGCCTGAAGTACTCTTGCTTGATGAACCCTTTGGTGCGTTAGACCCTGGAATTAGGCAAGACATGCATGAATTGCTTTTGGGTCTGTGGGAAGAACTTTCAATGACCATATTCATGGTGACTCACGACATTGCTGAAGCTTTCAAGCTCGGCACCCGGTTGCTGGTATTCGACAAAATCCGGCACGATCCAGATGAGCCATCTGCATTTGGCGCAACCATTACGTATGACTTGCCACTTGCCGAAAAGCACAACCAGCCGCCACCGGACGCGCACGACCTTTTCGGGAAACCTGCGAAATAAAACAATAAACGGAGAAGAAAGATGAGAGATATTTTCGAAAGCGGCAGGGTGCATGAAAAGCGCCGTGCAGGTTCATGCGAAGTTGCAATGCCTGCACGTCAGCACCATCCTGATTTTGACAAACTTAATTTGCGAGGTTGGAAGGCAGCAGAAAAAGAGGGCACGTTGCCTTCAGCAGCGTGGCAAAAGGAAAAGCAATGGGCGCTTCGCATGGGGCTCACCGGCTCTGACAGCCTCGAAGACAAAACCATTCCGACTTTCGCGCGAGGCGAACTGCCCCACTATGCTGGTATCAACACCTTCCTGAAGGCACCCTACATTGAAGATGCGACTGAAGTCGGAGCTTATGATGCTGCGGTGATCGGCATACCTTTTGATGGCGGTACAACCTATCGTCCGGGAACACGTTTCGGGCCACAAGGAGTGCGAAAGATCTCGGCATTGTATACCCCGTACAATTACGAGATGGGCATCGATTTACGTGAGCAAATGACGCTTTGCGATGTGGGTGATGTTTTCACCATTCCGGCAAATATAGAAAAAACTTTTGACCAGATCACCCGAGCCGTAAGTCATGTTGCCTCTTCTGGTGCATTGCCCATCATGATTGGTGGGGATCATTCTATTGGTTTTCCGTGTGTCCGCGGCATCGCCAACTGTACTTCCAAGCGCATTGGGATTGTGCACTTCGACCGCCACATCGACATTCAGGAAAAAGACCTCGATGAGCGCATGCACACAACCCCGTGGTTCCACGCAACGGATCTTGCGAACGTTCCCGCAGTCAATCTTGTGCAAGTAGGCATTGGTGGATGGCAAGTGCCACGCGAAGGAGTGGAGATCGCCCGCCAGCGGAATACCAATATTTTCACCATGCGGGATATTGAGGAGCTGGGACTGGCGGAAACAGCCGCTCGCGCTCTGGAACTTGCATGGAAAGATGCGGACGCGGTTTACATTTCTTTTGACATTGACAGTGTGGACTGTGGCTTTGTTCCGGGAACCGGTTGGCCTGAGCCCGGTGGATTTCTTCCCCGTGAAGCGCTGGAGTTGGTTTCACTGGTTGCTGCCGAAGGTATTTGTGGATTGGAAGTGGTTGAGGTTTCTCCGCCTTATGATTGTTCCGACATCACAGCATTGCTCGCAACACGTGTGATTGTCGATGTTCTCGGCACATTGGTTTCTCACGGTAAAATGGGGTCGCACAAAGGCATTATCGACAAGCCGGTCTCAATTCCGGCAGGTCCTGATGTTGAGAGCGATGGATGGAGGAGCAAATAATGTCAAAGCCTCCTTTGCACCACCATCATCACCATGATGACCATGGCCACGATCACCATGATCATGCGCATGTCGGGCATAATCACAGCCATGCAGACCATCTACATTCGCATGTGCACGGCAACAGTAACAAGGAGAAGGCTGAAGAATTACAGGAGCTGGCGACGAGCTTTATTGAAGGATTTCGGAGTTCCACCGACAAGACCAGCTTTCTCAGGGTATCCAATATTCCGTTTCACAAGGAAGGAACTGATGGCCTGAAAATGAACCTGGTCGATGCCTCCATCAATTCAAACTGGCAGATCGGGACGGCATCACCGGCCTTTGCATCAAGGGAGCTGGTCTACATGCCATTCCCTGGAAATATGGTCCAGCATCGTGAAACCATGACGTTTACCTATGTATCGCTAACCGAGCGAGATGATGTCGATTTATTAGATTTACTCAGAGACAGAATTCAGCCAAACCATAAAGGACATTCTCATGAACATTAAGACACTGCCCATAACACTTGTTGCAATGCTGCTTGCGACGCCTGCTTTTGCCCATCCCGGTGACCATTCTTCATTTTCTGTTTGGAAAGGCTTGGAGCACCTTGCGCAATCACCATTTCATGCGGCTTTTTCAATAGGTTTGCTTTTTTTAGCAATTGGGGTTTTGCTCAGGGTAGCCAAACAAGCCGGCAAAAGCTAATGCGATCAGCATGTTTGACTGAATGGTTCAGGTTGGAATGGGACAAGTGTTTACCGTTCAGGTGTGAATACCGAATGCTAACAAAGCGAGAATTGTTGAAGACAGTTCATCGGGCTTGGAAATCTATTGGGCAGCCAAAACCGGAGGTTGGGTTACACTTTATTTGGATAATGAGCTTTATCTGCAAAAAGCTGTTCTCCGCTTGCCAAAGAAATAATAGAAGCACCATCTGAAGAACTGAGTGAGACGACAACGCGTTTGATGCCTGGGATTGTCAGGATAATTCAAAGCGTCTTTAAAGCTGAACGGAACAAAATCAAGTTGCCACTAATCAGTGTTTCGCCATCATTACATTATTTGGTATCTGAATTTAAATTCAATTGAGCTCATACTTCTTCGCACAAAACGTACTATCGCATATCTTCCTTACATTGAGTTGAGCACCAACGGACCAAGTTCCACCAATATTGAGTGCTATTCTCGGCGTGGATTAACAGCTGCGTGCCTAAAAATAATATGACCAAAATATCAGAAAATAAACGCGGTTATACAGATGAAATCCGGCACGTTATAGAGAATATTCTCAAACGCAGCGAGCAGATGAATGACCCAAATGCAAAAGCGGTTCTGCGAGTCTATGCATATATTTTGGGAAATAAAGGCGCTCAAATTCGTCGGAGACAGGATTTCGTGGCTCTAAGATCTCAAGTAATTGCCTTGGAAGAATAATAAGCGTCCAAATGGCGTGGCTAATATTGCTCAAAATGACGACTCAGCGGACAAAGTAACCACCATGGGTTTGACACTTAAAATCTCAAAAGGCGGGAAGCGGACTTTGACTTAGGTTCAGCAACTAGATGAAATTTAGCAAAAGCAGGCTTTTGACTTGGTGTATTAATTAACCAAATAGTGAGTTACATTGCGACGAGCGCGTTTGATTTTATTGGAGGAGCCAATACGCCCAATGCGAAACGCCGAAACGATTTTTCGATTGTTTGGCATTCCGATCAAATTTGCCAATTGTGCCGCGGCCATTTGGCTATCAGCTAACGCTGCAATAACCCCTGCAGAAAACCCCAATTGCTCTATTCTTAGCCAAAGTCTGTAAAAAGCACGACCACTATCAAATGGCGTTTCTCCCTTCGGGCGATGTAGTATGACTATAGCGGTGGCAGTTTTGGTTTTATTGTTTTCCGCCAGCAGTTTCGATGCAAGAGTAAGTCGATCAATCGTCGTAAATAGCGGGCCCATCACTAATTTGACAGTCAACGCTTCTATGGCGTTTAATTGCATAGCGTCCGCATTTAGTCCGTCGCTTGACCATCTTTGATCGTTCTTAGAGAGACGCATCCACGACACAAGTTCATCGCGAAACGCTTTATCGCGCATGAAGCTAAGGCTGGCTTCATCGACAAGAACAGCCAGCCTGCCAACTTGAGCTGTTTCACTTATCACCGCACAATCATCACCCGCCAACTTATGCGCGGAAATACGATCCTGTTCTGTCGGCGTTGCAAAAGAGCCACGCCACGACTTTCGGGTTTTGGCATATTGATGCAGCGGGTCTGGGTCCATGCCTTGTAATGTTTCATGAAGCTCGAATGAGCGTTCCAAGCGCAGATTTGGCGGGCTTGAATTTTCCTCATACTTGAATGGCTCTGCACGCAAATTTCTTGAAGTCGCAGCCATCGAAAAACCTTCAAGGGCTGCGCCCAAACTCATCGCTGCATCGCGCCCGGTTGGATCGCCAGCAATCAGTCGTTTGCTCAAGTCCTCATAGAGGTGCACTTTGTTGCGATCGATTTTCCATTTGGCAGGCTGAGTATTATGTACGCTTGGTGCAAGCACAGCTTCTTCAATCAATTGCAAAATGACATCACCATTCATGTCAGCGACTTTCGGTAAAGATGAAGCCGATGCAGTGGTTTTGCGCCGCCTTTTTCTGCCTGCCGCAGGCTGGCTGCGTTCTCATCAGAGATCCAAGTGCCGCCAACCGTCTCATATCCTGCAAGTTTCATATTGCCAATAATATGCGCAAGCATGAGTGGATTAACGCCCATCCCTTGGAACTTGGGGCGCACACCTTGAAAAATCACCACTGCTCGTTTTCGGTTCAAGCGATGTTTTATGAAATGCCACGGCATAGTCAGGCCAAACTTCGAGCCCATATCTTTCAGCATCGGGTTCAGATCAGGTATTGCTATCACCGCGCCGACGACCTCATCATCTTTGAACATGACGGTGGAAATGCGAGGGTCCATTATGAGCTTCATTTCTTTGCTCTGAAACTCAAACTCGGCTTTCGTCAACGGCACAAACATTGGGTTATCGACAAAGCTCTCATTTAGAATTGTCCGCGCATCTTCCAATCTTTGATTGAGTGTTTTGCGGGTGACCGGCGCAAACCGAAAACCGTTTTCGCGTAAATAATGCTTTTCTTCTTCGCCGATCAAATTGTCCGTCGGCACTTTAGCGATATCCTGCTGGAACGTTGTCATAGGGAAATGGCGTTCATAGCCAAGCCGTTCGAGCATACGCGAAATATGGGCTGGGCTGTGCACCTGATCGGTGAAGACCGCTGCATCGAAATTATCCGTCTGTACGCCGATTTGCTGCATGGCGGTTAGATTAAAATTCCCCGCAATTTCAGTGTAGCAATGGCGTACAGCCCAATCTTCTGCAGCTTTCAAAAGAGCGCCTGCAACGGCATCATCATTCACACAATCAAAGAAACCAAAATAGGCGCGACGTGTTCCGAATCTTTCATTTGATGCACGGTGCACATGGGCGGTTATCCGGCCAACAGGCGCATCATCTTTCACCGCTGTGAAGTATGTAAAATCATCATCAGACTGAAACAGTGGATTAACGCCAGCGGTGAGAAATCGCTTCAAATCGCTTTTCAGCGGCGAGACATAAACCGACGAATTTGCATAGGCATTAAATGGCGCTGCGAAGAACGAAGCAAAATCGCGCTCGACAAGTTTAATCATGCTTTGGCCTCTGATTGGGAAAGAAGATAGGCCATGCGCTGAACCGCCAGCAATTCAACTTCCGCGCCCGGTGACGATGCCATTGTGGGCAGATTAAGCGCGACGACAATCATCGGCGCGCGCGAAGCGAGCATGATGTGTGATGCGTTATATTTTTCAAAAAACCACGCCAATTGTTCATCCTGTTTTGATGGATTGGAAACGCTCAACTCAGCTGATTTTCGAATTGGTTTGTCGTCAAAACACGCAAGAAAATCAGCGTCAAAATCGCTCAAATCATCGCCCTTTAAGATGAGCGCGCCGGCCACCAACGGGTGTTTTTGAAAGCCGATCAAGAACTCGGTCGCATTTTTGGCTTCTTGATTGGCCAGATAGTGCAGCAACGTGTCTCGCTGCGTATCGCGCTGGGCTGTTTTGCCCTCATTATAGATTGATGCGAGCATTGTCGCGCTAACAACAATCGCGGCGACCTGAACGAAGGCAAATGCATCAAGTGCGGCTAACCAACTGATGGCTAAGCTGGCCGCAAGCGCGCTTGCAACCAATAAAACAAATGAACGCACAATCTCCATATGGGTCAGATTGTTGCGCCTTAAGCTCATTGCTAGCCAGCACATAAATAAAATCGCGATGCCCGAAAGGCGTACCGGCATCTCAAAATATTCCGTTCGAAAGTCGCTCGCGGTAAATGGCAGGATCAACAACAGCGATAGCCCCAAGCGCTCAATCGTTTTATTTTCGACAATCGACAAAGATGTCTTATCGCGGTAGATGACCAAATATCCGATGGCGATGAATACGGCGCTTTGAAAAACGAGGAGCACGATCATACGCGCTGGATCAGCCAAACTTGAGGGGAAGAATGCCAGCATGAAGAAAAGTGCAGCGCCACCAGAAGTGAATAATTTTAAGCCCTTCGACGCGTGACGCTGAAGCAAGCCTTCGCACAAAATCAAAATTGCCAGCGGTATTAACCCGGCTGCCAAAATGGTGACACCATCAAAGAATGCAACATCAGTTGTCCACCACAATACCCGGGACAACAACATCGCGGCCACACAGCGGATCGCAAATTGAAACCGCTTGTTGAGATCGATATTGCTGCCGCTTTCACGGAGCGTATAGCTTAAAATAAGCAGGCCGAAGACTGCGGCAAGTGAAACAAAGCTATCGGGGATGATATAGTCGTGCATCGCTCTAGCGGTTCATCATATTGCGTAAAAAGCGATTGACGATTGGCTTTAGAAGAGACGCAAAAATTGCGTTTTTGGGCCGTTCTACCCGGCCCTTATAAGGATTGAAAAACCAGCCCCGGCAGTCGGCACCATGGGGTTTGCCAAGCACACCATTAATCGCTTCATAGGCCATCAAATTGCCGGTGGTTAAAACCATCGGCGCAAACGACATTCGGCTGCGTTTACCAGCGGCAACCTCGCCCGCAAGATCAAGGTCAATGTGATGGCGCGACGATGAATGCAAAAGCACATAGCTGGCTTCGGACAGAAAAGCTTCGCTGCGCTGTTCATTGCTCAAATTGTTCCAAGCCGTGCCAATGGTTGGATAGCCAAGGCGGAACTCTGGCGCAGGATCGTTGGCGCGGGTGACATAGATCGATGGAAGCGGTGATGCGTAGGCATCTATGACTGATTTGCCGTGCTTTTTAGCAGTACGATATAATAGCAGCGAAGCAGCTAAATCATCTGTACCATTAACGACAATGGCGCTTTGCCCGATTGCATCGTCAACATGGTTGGTCCAATCGCCATGATACACAAAAATCTCAAGTTCAGGATTGATGGTCAGGCAAATGTCGCGCGTTGCTTCTGCTTTGTGCTGGTCCACCGTCCGTAAAAACGCGAAAGCCTGCCGATTAAGGTTTGAAATCTCAAATTCATCAATGTCAGCGAGAATGAGTTTTCCGACACCAGCACGCGCCAGTGCAAAAACGCATGCGCCGCCCATCCCGCCAGTACCGCAAACAAATACCGTTGCGCCGCGCAATTTGTCCTGTTCTTCATGGGTAACAAAACCAATATTGCGCGTGGTGAACTCTTGATATGAAAACGGGCCGGTCATTTTTTTGCTGGCATTAAAATGCCCCAGTGCTTTGTCGTATCAAGCCAATGCAAAACAGGCAGAAACAAACGCTGAATTGAAACAAATAGAGCGGCCAGTAATAGACCGCCGAGTGAGGCGCGCGGCACACTGTTTTGAATATAGTTGCGGGTCGTGTTCAGATCGATTTTACCCAATTGCAAAACATCATCGCCGCGCTCATAGTTCAGCTGCTCAGCGCAAAAATCATTGAAAATGTCTTTCCGATGCTTGGGCGCATCATCAAAACTTTTCTTTAGTTCGTCAGAGCCGCCTGTGTAGGCATTGGTGATAACAAATCGGTCTTCGTCAAATTGTGCGTCGTCGCCAACACCAAAAACATGACGATGATTTTTCATGATTTGCCGTGCAACCAGCAGATGTTTTAGCGAACGGTTTTTTTGAGCCTGCGGCCCTGGATAAATATCGGAGAAGGTTTCGCTCACCATGCCAACAATCGCTGGCACTTGTGTAACGTTGGAAACCCATATCGGACGCATTTGATTGCGCACAAAAAGTAATATACACGTCAGGCCGTAGAGCACCCAAGAAAGCCCGCGCGACTGCTCGTTGGGGTCAACCATCACCAACCCTAAATGCATGACTTGTGTCGGCTTACCAGCCAACTCCAAATCCATAAGCGCAAGCGCATTAAATGCGATTGGCTTTCCATCACTTTTTCTTCTGACCAGTGTGATGACCGAATTTTTCAAGCGCGCGGGATCGCCGGAAAACACGCCATAGGAAAGACTGCCTTTGGGGAGCGTATGGCTTGCGATTTCTTTAAGCGCGTTTGACAATTGGTGCAGCTCGCAGTCCTCCATCCACTGGCCGGGACGTTCAACAATGCGCGTTTCAAACCCGCCGCCGGTCTTAATGTGCAAGTCTAGCTGATTTTTACTCAACGTTTTTAAAAATACTTTCAGCATGGCCTGCCACTCGATCTATTGAACAAGCTTTAGACAAGTAAAGTTTAAGAAATATAAATTTGGCATCAACGATGATGTAAATGAATGCCAGTTGAGTGGATGTCCGCATTGTAAAATCCGCAATCAAGCTAGAACGGCAGCTTTTGGGCCGATTTTGCAGATCTTGTGCGGTGCAAGGAACGTCTTAGTTGGGCTCTTTGCTGACATAACATGAAGCAAGCTGCACTCTTCTGTCTAATTGAATTCAAGTTTCCAAAGAACTCGAAGTCCTCCAAAATGATGATCTCCTCATAGCTATTGTTACAAATGTTGCCTATATCCGTTCGATGCAACTCGCCAACTTCTTATTCCGTCCTTTCGAATCCTGGGTAAAGCCGCTGGATTTACCAATCCAACGGATGCCGAACAAAGGTCCTGTGTCCCTTATTTGGCATTTCGCAAAAATGTTCCGTGGAGTTTTACTGGTCGTTTTTCTGTTATCCGTGATTTCCGCATCTATCAGTTTGAGCATCATTTGGGCGCTAGCATTTGTTGTCGACGGCGTCACGGAATTAGGTGCCAAGGCGTTTCTCGAACAGAACACGACCATGCTACTTCTTCTGTTCATACTGTTTGCGGTTATTGATCCGCTTATTAGTTTTGTCAGTTCCGCCTTCATGTCACAGACAGTACAGACATTGCTGCCAGCGGCACTACGTTGGCAAAGCCACAAGGCGGTAGAAGGGCAGGATATTGCTTTTTTTGAAGACCTTTTTGCCGGGCAGGTTGCTTCGCGTATAGCCCAGGTAACGGGCTCGATTCAAAACCAGCTCATGGTAGTAATGCAGCGAATTCCTCGCGTTTCTATCCAGTTTTTGGGGTCTCTGGGATTGCTTATCGTTCTGGCTTGGCCGTTGGCAATTCCGGTTTTCTTCTGGATTGTTGCAAACATCCTTTTGGCCTGGATTGTAGTACCTCAATATCTTGCACGCTCCAAGAAAGTTGCTGCTGCAAGTTCCCGGGCAACTGGTGCAATGACGGATGTCTACAGTAATATTGCGATGGTGAAGCTCTTTGCGGCTGAGGATTCGGAAGCCGGCGCTATTCGTGATGTGATCCGAGAAACCATCGATACCCAACACAGTGTCAATCGGGCGTATATCCTCTCCAACTCAATTGCACAATTGATGAACGCTGCTCTGATTGTTTCCATGTTCGCTATTGGTCTTTGGGGTATTCTGGACAGTTTTGTAAGCGTTGGAGATTTTGTTGCAGCTGTCACCGTATCGAGGGGTTTAGCGTCGTCATCTTATGCCTTTATTGGGTTGGGACAGTCGATAACACGGGCCCTTGGAACCATCACGGACGCTATGCCGGTGATTACGTCTCCCCCCACCATCAAAGATAAACCAGATGCGGTTGAACTTGTTGTCAAGAAAGGAACAATCCATTTTGACGGTGTTTCATTTGCTTATGACAAAAATACAGAACCTGTAATCAAAGACCTGTCGCTCAGCATCAAGCCTGGAGAGAAAGTCGGAGTTGTGGGGCTTTCAGGCGCTGGCAAGTCAACGCTTGTCTCCTTGTTGCTTCGGTTACGTGATGTGGACGCGGGCGCAATTACAATCGATGGAAAAGACATTCGGGATGTGACACAGATGTCTCTGCGCCGGAATATTGGTGTGGTGACACAAGATATCACGCTTTTGCATCGCTCAGTTCGCGATAACATCCGCTACGGCAAATCCGATGCAACTGACCAAGAGGTGCACGAGGCAGCGCAGGCGGCAAAGGCGTCCGAGTTTATTGAAGTTCTGACCGACAACAAAGGTCGCCTAGGACTGGATGCTTTTACCGGTGATAAGGGTGTGAAACTATCCGGAGGGCAGCGTCAGCGTGTTGCGATCGCTCGAGTATTGTTGAAAGACGCGCCAATTCTGGTTCTGGATGAAGCAACCTCTGCGCTTGATTCTGAAGCGGAAGCTTCCATTCAGGAAAATCTCGATGAAATCATGGAAGGCAAAACCACCCTTGCTATCGCGCATCGCCTTTCCACTATCTCATCAATGGATCGACTGATTGTTATGGAACATGGGCAAATTGTCGAGCAAGGCACACACAATAAACTTATTAAAAACAAAGGGCTTTATGCACGTCTTTGGAAACGCCAATCAGGCGGGTTTCTAGAACATAAGAATCAGTTTTAGATTCCGGATTGGACGGCAACAATGCGAAGAAAGCGATAATTGGCCTCGTAATATTCGTGTCCATATTTGCCCAGCTAAAATGCAACTGTCCTACCAAAGAACCAGTCAAAGGCCAGAATGACTAGTCTTTTCCGGTGATTTTTAATCAGCCCATGAATTGCTATTGAATTCATATTGTTATTCTGATTTTCAGTGACGGCTTAGGTATGAGAGTTTTGTATTCAGGAATTGCAGTAGTTGCCAAGAACACAATACCGGTCTGAAAATGATGTGTATTGTCCAAAATATGTTGAACCACAATGGCATGACACGAAAGGCGGCTTTGGATGCTGGGTAATCCCGCATAAAGTGGGTGAAACACTCTTTTGTCATATCAGAAAGCAGTGTTAAAAAACATTGTATGGAACAAGCAGTTCATTCAACCGTCAAACCCTCTAAGAATGTGTCCGTTCGCCTCAAAGAAAATATTGGCCTGCTGACCCATTCAATTTATCCTGACCACGATCAGGATTCGCTGATCGGCGAAATAATCGAAGCGTTCTGGCCAAATTCTGAAGGGCCACGCAAACGTGGCCGCACACCCGCTAATGCAATTTGGAATGAAAAAGATACCTACGTAATAACCTATGGCAATACGTTCTTTGACGGTGAACATAAACCCCTAGACCTGCTGCATGATTTTCTTGAAAACCATTTGAAGGGCATCGTAAACGGAGTTCACATTCTGCCCTACTTTCCGTTCACCTCCGATGATGGTTTTGCCATTACAGACTATTGCGCAGTCAACAGCACATTGGGTGCTTGGGAGGACATTTCACGGATTGCTGAAGATTTTCGGCTGATGTCTGATCTGGTGATCAATCATTGCTCAAGCCAAAGCATGATGTTTAGCGAATATCTGCAAGGTCATGCGCGCTACAAGAATTTCTTTTATGAAGCATCTTCCGATGATGATCTGAGCAAAGTTGTGCGCCCTCGCACCCACCCTTTATTGCGTGAAGTGCAAACTGCTTCGGGTACCAAACATGTGTGGTGCACCTTCAGTCATGATCAGGTGGATTTTGATTTTCGCAATCCTGAAGTACTGTTGGAATTTCTGCGCATACTACGTTTTCATATTGATCGTGGGGTTCGAACATTGCGGCTTGATGCGGTGGCGTTCCTCTGGAAAGAGATTGGCACCTCGTGCATTCATCTCCGACAGACCCATGATGTTGTACGGCTGATACGCTTGCTTGCTGACTATAACGAAGAAGCGATCATTCTGATAACTGAGACTAATGTGCCAAATGCCGAAAACCTTAGTTATTTCGGTAACCGCAATGAGGCCCATGCGGTTTACAATTTCTCATTGCCGCCGCTACTGCTGCACGGACTCCTTAACGGCACATCAAAACATCTGAATGCATGGCAGATGAGTATGCCGCCTGCGCAATTGGGCTGTGCGTATTTCAATTTTACAGCATCCCATGACGGGATTGGTATGAGGCCAGCTGAAGGTCTTTTGAGCGAAGGAGAGATTTCGGGCATGATTGATACGGTCAAGGGGTTTGGCGGTCTAGTCAGCATGCGCGAAGGCAATGATGGCAAGATGCATCCTTACGAAATTAACGTGTCTTTATATGATGCTTTGCAGGGGACAGTAGACGGCAAAGACAATTGGAATGTCGAGCGGTTCTTGTGTAGCCAGATCATTGCCATGGGGCTTGAGGGAATTCCTGCGTTTTATGTTCACTCGTTGCTTGCCACACGGAACGATTATCACGGTGTCGAAAAACTTGGATACAACCGAGCGATAAACCGTCATCCTTGGCATTATCCGGATATCATTGAAAAGCTGAAAGACGGAAACTCTCATCATGTCCGCGTTTTTGAAGCAATCAAACGCTTCATAAGCATCAGAATTGCCCAGCCCGCGTTTCACCCCAATGCTACCCAATTCACGTTACAACTCGGAGACAGTTTGTTCGGCTTTTGGCGGCAGAGCATGGATCGAACTCAAAGCATATTCGCAATTCATAATCTGACGGATAAGCCGGTTTCGATTCCGGTTTTGTCGCTGAATCTGATTGATGGAGAGAATTGGAGCGACCTTCTGTCAGGAGACGCCATTTTAGAATTCGACAGCGATATAGAATTTGCGCCTTATCAATGCCGTTGGATCACGAACCGATTGTGAGAGCATGGCAATTCCCCAAATTGATCATTTGTTATTCTTTACTGATCTCGACGGCACATTGCTTGATCATGACAACTATTCCTACGAACCTGCCGTAGAAGCATTGGATATTCTGCGAAGCAGGAACATTCCACTCATTCTTGCGTCTAGCAAAACCGCGGCGGAAATAGCGCCGCTCAGATATGAACTGGGGTTCAGTCACTGCGAAGCTATTGTGGAAAATGGTGCCGGCATCCTTGCGCCAGGTGATTTTGAGGTTGCGGATAGTTGCACGTATAACAAATTGCTTAATGCAATTTCAAAAGTACCGGCCAAATATCGTGATAACTTCAGAGGTTTCTCAAGCTGGACTTCTGAAGAAATTTCCAGCCTGACCGGGTTAACACAAGAAGCGACAGAGCTCGCCAAGAGGCGGCAATTTTCTGAACCCGGAATTTGGAACGGCGGTGACAAATCATTCAAGGTATTCTGTAGTTTTCTTAGTGAATTGGGAATTAAGACACAAAGGGGTGGGCGGTTTATTACCCTTTCGTTTGGTGGCAATAAAGTTGATTGCATGAGAGAGATTGCTCATAAATACCGCTCTACAAATCACGAATGGTTCTGCGTGGCGCTTGGAGATGCACCCAACGATATTGCCATGCTGGAAGCTGCTGATATTGCGGTAGTTATTCCCAATCCTTTGCAGGAGGAAATAGTTAAGCGTATTGCAAAGCAATCCGGAAAAATTATTCGCGCACCGTTTTCAGGACCTAAAGGGTGGAATACAGTTGTGCTCGATTTAATTGAGAAGATAGAGGCAGGAGAGAAAGTTGGCTGACTTTCATCAGAATGGGAGCGTTGCGACGCTGCACAATCTTACGAGAGTGCCGCTTGATGTGATTGAGCAACAATTGCGAGCCTTTTCTTCAACTCGCAAGATTTCACTTGTGCTGCCATCGTTGTTCTCCGAGTTGGAGGGTGCCGCACTTTCCGGTATACTCGATGAGCTTTCCGGAGCAGATTATATCAATCACATTATTATCGGCCTTGATCGCGCGGATGAAGAGCAGTTTAAATTTGCAAAGCAATACTTCTCCAGACTGCCTCAAACCCATGACATTTTGTGGAATGATGGCTCTAGATTGAAAGCTATTCACAGCCAACTGGTCGATGTGGGGCTTGCGCCTGAAGAAGCCGGCAAGGGCAGAAATGTCTGGTATTGTATTGGATATGCGCTTGCGTCTCAAAACTCAGACGTGGTTGCGTTACATGATTGTGATATTGTCACGTATTCGCGCGAGATGCTAGCTCGTCTCATTTACCCGGTATCCAATCCAGCGTTTCCTTACCAATTCTGTAAAGGGTATTACCCACGCGTCGCAGGTGGAAAACTGAATGGCCGGGTTTGCCGATTATTGGTTTCTCCGCTTCTGATGGCATTACAAAAGACTTGTGGGCATCACAACTATTTAGAATATCTGCAAGGTTTCCGATATCCACTTGCGGGTGAGTTTGCGATGCGCACTAGCATTTTACCTGATATCCGCATCCCATCAGACTGGGGTTTGGAAATTGGTGTGTTATCCGAGGTATGGCGTAATCTTTCATCGCGTTCTGTTTGCCAGGTTGATATATCAGATGCCTATGATCACAAGCACCAAGAACTTTCTAAGGAAGATGCATCTAGGGGTTTGTCTCGGATGTCTGTTGATATTTCCAAAGCGCTGTTCCGAAAACTGGCAACGGACGGAACTGTTTTTAATCAGGAGACCTTCAGAACACTCAAAGCGACCTATTACCGTATCGCACTTGATCTGATCGAAATGTATCACCACGATGCCATGATGAACGGATTGATGACAGATCGTCATCAAGAAGAAGAGGCTGTAGAATTATTCGCCGCCAATATTGTCGAAGCCGGTAACACATTTCTTGAAAACCCAATGGAAACACCATTTATACCCAACTGGAGCCGTGTCCAGTCTGCCGATCCTGATCTGCTGAGGAACATTTATGAAGCCGTTCAGGCAGACAAGTAACATCGGGTCGTAGTCGAACTCATGCATTTATAAGTTCTATATTTCAATTGTGAACATTATCAAGCTTTGCCCCTGAAGTGTGAATGCCCAACTTGGGGCACACACCCCATGAATTTGTAACCCGTTCACAGGACCAAAAATGGAACAGAGCTAACTTATAAACGGGTACAATCAGGGGAGCAGGTCAAAGGATTTCGTGGCTTTGAGGTCTAAAGCGATTGTCTGATCATTCTTCGCCCAGAAAGGTCTATGAAGATGCTTCGGCAATTATTTTGCCAGCGCAGCAGTCCGGACTTGATCATATTAACGCAGCTGGAATTCCTTCAGGAAATTGAGGAAGGAAAAAATCAGATAACTGTCTGATATTAAAATCAAAATTATAGAAATTCTTCGGCCGCAAGTTTTGTCGGCTCAAAAGCTTTTCCACAGCAATATTGGATGTGAAGCGATTTATGCGCTTGAATTGTCGAAACAAATCAGTGTCATATCTGGTCGATAAGTAAAGTATAATAATATCGGGGTGGGTCATGACGCATTATTTGCGCAGTTTCTTTACGTTTGTATTTTCTATTTTTCTTTTTTTGGGATCATTTGGAATATCAAGTTCT
>JASJDO010000070.1 GCA_030065115.1 Rhizobiaceae bacterium
CGTTTCTGAGACTGCTCGCCGATTGAACATGCATCGCAGAACTTTGCAGCGCATTCTCGCCAAGCGCGCGCCAAAATAGCATCAATCCAGTTTCGCAGCATATTCCGATACCAGTTGAAGTCTGGATGCCGCAGCGCGTGCAATTTTCAAAGTCAGTGATTTCCGGGTAGGTGCTGGCAGTTTCCTTGTGTCGCTGTCGCGGATGATTTCACATCCATATTGATCAGCAAGAATAAAGCCTTCTGTTTCAGGAAAGATCTCGCCTGGTACTGATGGGTGGCTTGCGAAATAGAAGCGATCTGAAAATTCCTTATATTCCGGCCATTTATTATCCGCATTGAAATCTGCCACAGACGACTTGATTTCAATGATTACAATCTGACCTTTGCCATCAAGCCCGATCAGGTCGGCACGTCGACCACCAGGGAGCGTAAACTCCGGCACAAAAACCAGATCACTCTCTTGAAAACCGTTCAAGATTCCGCGGCGAATTTCCATCGCTGTTTCTGATTGCCGGGCATCGACAGCCGGATTGTTGCTGTAGGGATCAATCAGCGGCAAAAGCTCTTCCAGTTCAAGCGCTTGATGTTGCCAATATGCAACATGTAAAGGTCGAATTCAAATTTCTCAAAATACAAATTGCGAATCATCGTCAGTTTGATACCTGAATGACCCAAGGTTACCAACTATTTGCATCAGCTTTTCGAATCCGGCAGGGGACTTATGGATAGACGTACGTTCACATTATCTTTGCTGTCGACTGCAGCCTTGGCAGGTTGTTCGTCCATCAGCCGCGATCCTTCGCGTCAATTTCGTTCATCATACGGTGCAATCACCGATGGCGGTTTTCGAATTCCGGAAATTCCGGTTCGCAAAATCGACAAGCAATATCTTCGTCAGGTTGTGGACTATCCTACAAAATATCGCTCCGGTACGATTGTGGTCGATGTACCAAAACGGTTCCTCTACCTTGTTCAATCAGATGGCAAGGCAATGCGCTATGGTGTAGGTGTAGGCAAGCAAGGCTTTGCCTGGTCAGGAAGCGCGACTATCGGCTGGAAAAGAGAGTGGCCAACCTGGACGCCACCTGCCAGGATGATCGGCCGTCGACCAGAACTGAAGAAATGGGCTGGCGGGATGCCTCCCGGATTAAGCAACCCACTTGGTCCACGTGCGCTTTACCTTACCAAAGGTGGAAGAGACACGCTCTATCGCCTGCACGGGACTCCGGAATGGTGGTCCATTGGCACTGCTGCTTCATCTGGATGTATCCGCCTGTTGAACCAGGATATTATTGATCTCTATGATCGTGTTAAGCCGGGTGCTCGGGTAGTCGTAAAGCAAACCTGATCATGTGCAATGTTCTTTAGGCACTAAAAAACCCCGCCAGTTTGAGCGGGGTTTCTTTTGTGTGTTTTTCGGATGTCGAACACCCGTTTATGCCAGCGCCTTGAATTCCAGTCTTTTGCGGTGAAGTACCGGTTCGGTATAGCCAGCAGGTTGCGCCTTGCCTTCAAACACAAGTTCACATGCGGCCTGAAACGCGACAGAAGAATCGAAGTCAGGTGCCATGTTGCGATAAAGCGGATCACCCGCGTTCTGGCCATCGACCACTCCGGCCATGCGTTGCAAGGTTTCGAGAACCTGCTCTTTTGAGCAGACGCCATGCTCCAACCAGTTGGCGATGTGTTGTGTTGAGATCCGCAACGTTGCGCGGTCCTCCATCAGGCCGACATCATTGATGTCAGGCACTTTGGAACACCCGACACCTTGTTCGACCCAGCGAACCATATATCCGAGAATGCCTTGTGCATTGTTATCAAGCTCGTTCTGAATATCTTCAGGGCTCCAATTCGGGCGAATGGCCACCGGAACCGAAAGAATGTCATCAATGCTCGCTCGTGTTCGGCTGGAAAGCTTTGATTGAACTTCGGCAACATTCACCTCATGATAATGAGTCGCGTGAAGTGTTGCTGCAGTTGGTGAAGGAACCCATGCACAATTTGCACCGGCATTGGGGTGTCCGATTTTCTGCTCCAGCATATCAGCCATCAGATCTGGCATCGCCCACATGCCCTTGCCAATTTGTGCGTGGCCGGAAAGGCCGCATTCCAACCCAATGTCAACGTTCCATGCTTCATAGGCCTGGATCCATGCAGCACCCTTCATGTCTCCTTTGCGAAGCATAGGTCCGGCCAGCATGGAAGTGTGAATCTCATCGCCTGTGCGATCAAGGAAGCCGGTATTGATGAACACAACGCGCTCCTTGGCAACGCGGATGCACTCTTTCAGGTTGATGGTGGTGCGACGTTCTTCGTCCATGATACCCATTTTGAGCGTGTTTGGTTTCATGCCAAGCATATCTTCAACGCGCCCAAACAACTCACATGCAAAGGCTACCTCTTCGGGGCCATGCATTTTAGGTTTCACGATATACATTGAACCTTCGCGGGAATTGCCGTGCTTCCCATCTGGACCAATATCGTGTAGCGCAATCATCGCCGTTGTAAGGCAATCCATAATGCCTTCCGGGAACTCATTACCATCCTTGGTGATCGCCGGATTTTTCATCAAATGGCCGACATTACGCACCAGAAGAAGTGACCGTCCGGGCAGTGCAATCTCTGAGCCATCGACGCCTGTGTAAACCCGATCCGGGTTCAGTGTCCGGGTGATCTGCTTGCCGCCTTTTTCAAAGCTGTCTGCAAGATCGCCTTTGAGGAGGCCCAGCCAGTTGCGGTAGGCAAGAGCCTTGTCTTCACCATCCACAGCTGCAACAGAATCCTCACAATCGCAAATTGTTGTCATTGCGGATTCGAGAACCAGATCCGCAATACCTGCTTTGTCTGACTTGCCAATTGGATGGTCAGGATCGATGATGATGTCTGCATGAAGGCCGTTTCGCTTCACCACAACCGACGTCGGATTGTCCGCTTCGCCCTGATAGCCGACAAATTGTGCAGGATTAGCCAATCCGCTCACTGAACCGTCTTCAAGGGTAAGCTGAAGTTCACCGTCCACGACAGCAATGCCCTTGAGGTCAGCCCATGAACCATTGATCGGCACGGACTTGTTTAGGAAGTCGCGTGCCCAGGCGATAACCTTGTCTCCGCGGGCAGGATTGTATGCGCCGCCGCGTTCTGCGCCGCCCTCTTCCGAGATTGCGTCAGTGCCATAAAGGGCATCATACAGAGAACCCCAACGCGCATTGGCCGCATTGAGTGCATAACGGGCATTCATGATTGGCACGACCAATTGTGGCCCAGCGACCATAGCGATTTCCGGATCAACATTGGCGGTATCGACAGAAAATTTCCCGCCTTCCGGTACAAGATATCCGATCTCGGTCAGGAAATCCTTATACTCGTCCATGGAGTAATCGGTTCCCTTGGCGGTATACCATTCATCCATTTTGGACTGGAGGTCTTCTCTTTTTGCGAGCAGCGCATTGTTTTTAGGAGCCAGCTCATCGTAAAGCGTTTCAAGGTCAGACCAGAACTTGTCCTGTGAAATTCCTGTTCCTGGCAGGGCCTCGTTGTTTACAAAATCCCACAGCTCCTGGTCGATGCTCAAACCACCATTGGTCACGCGATCAGACATACTCTTACTCCTCAAAATATGGTTTGGCATTGGGCTATCAAATCACCCAAAATTGTCAATTTGGAGCAGATGACAAACATTATTTCCAATTTGGAAATAATTAACCGTGGTGACGTTGGTTGTTGAATGGTGCTCAGTCAATGCCCATATCAGGGATAACAGAATTTGGATGGAAGAAATGACAAGATTATCCGGTTTCACAAACCCGCTCATGTTGGGGTTTGATGAACTAGAGCGCGTTTTGGAGCGCGTCGCCAAGTCAGGAAAAGATGGCTATCCGCCTTACAATATTGAGCGTCTTCAAACCGAACCTGGTGAGAAGGGAGACCTGTTGCGTATTACGCTGGCGGTTGCCGGCTTTTCTGAGGACGAGCTTGATATCTCGATTGAAGAAAATCAACTGACCATTCGCGGTAAGCAGGTGGATGACAAAGAACGCGTCTATTTGCACCGCGGCATTGCTGCAAGGCAGTTTCAGAAATCATTCGTTCTTGCTGAAGGCATAGAAGTGAGCGGAGCCGACCTTTCAAATGGGTTGCTTTCTATCGATCTGATCCGCATTCAACCGGAAAGGATCATTCGCAAAATTTCGATCAAGTCGAAGGACTAGGTTTATGTTTCAAGATCAGACCTCTCAGAATTTTGACCAGCAGGCCTTTGCCCAGATGGGAAACGAGGCCGTGGCATATATGCGAAAAATCACTTCCCGTGAGATCAAAGACAAGTTCATGCAGATCGATAACATAAAACCGGGGCATGTATATTGGGCCTTGTTCGCAGCCGATGGCGCCTTGTTGATGATCGCCGAAGATCAATCAGACCTCCTTAATCAGGCATTTTACAATGATCTGACGGCTGTTAATCCGAACTAAAGCGCGGCAGCATGGCTGTTGTTTTTTAGCAACATATTTTGAATCCAGAACAAAATACGCCCAATCGGATTTGACTTTGACTGATGCGGATGCTTTATCCCGCGAACTGTTTTTGAAAGGCACAATCATATGCATCATAGATTTTGTGCGATCCCAGGGGACGCAAACCAGAACTAAGTCGTCTTAACGATGCGGTCTGGAGATTTGGATTTCACACCAGTGTGTAATCCGTCCCAACTCATTTCAAAAATAGGTAAATCCCAATGGGCAATCCTCTTGATGGAGGCGACGCAACAAGTTCGTGCGATGCTCCAATTCATACCTTTTATTCGGCGAAAACCTGGATAGAAGGCAAAGCTGTTGAACAGCTATACCAAGTTTCATGTTTGGAAGGCGTTTGTGAAATTGCTGCCTTTCCTGATCTCCATCCAGGCAAATTTGGTCCGGTCGGATGTGCGATTCTTGCTGACCGAATTTTCCCTCAGCTGATCGGAAACGATATCGGGTGCGGGATGTCTGTCTTTGCGCTTGAAATGCCTAAGAGAAAACTGAAAATGTCCCGGCTTGATGAGAAACTGTATCGTCTGGACGATGACTGGAGTGAAAACGCACGCGTGTTCTTCGACAGGTATGAAATGGATTTCGGCCAGCATCCCCATTCGATGGGAACAATTGGTGGAGGAAACCATTTCTGCGAGCTGCAAGAGGTAACCGAAACTTCCAAGCTTCCTCAAGACAGCGATGTTGAACTTTGCAAAGGCATGCTTCTGCTTATGGTTCATTCCGGATCGAGCGCCTTCGGTTATGAAATATTTTCAAATATCTCACCAGACAAGTTTGCGGGTATGAAAGCCGGAGAACCAGCTACAATCGCGTATCTGGAAAAGCATGATCTTGCATTGCGATGGGCCAGTTTGAACCGCCTTGCAATTGCTGAACGCGTCGCCGACATATTGCGTACGTCAATTCGCTTGGTTGTTGACAATCCACATAACCTTGTCGAGCAACACGGGAATTGCTTTTTGCATCGAAAAGGTGCTGCAAAGGCAGATATGTCAATCGTACCGCTTGCAGGCTCACGAGATGCGCCCAGTTATCTTGTTGCTCCGACTGGAACAAACCCAAAGTCGTTGAATTCTCTGGCGCATGGTGCGGGAAGAAAATTTGACCGCAAATCGATGCTGGGAAGAACAGGGAAGACGCGTTCAGAACGTGAAGCACTATCCCGCAACGCTGATGGGGGTCCTATTATTTGTCATGATCGACAATCTTTGATTGAAGAAGCCCCCATGGCCTACAAGGACCCAAAGTTGGTCCTGGAGGATATGCAAGCGAAAAACTTGCTCCGCCACGTGGCAACGATGAGGCCATTGCTGACTTACAAGAAGCGTCCGCAGGTTTTGGAGAAACAGCGAGATGCCAAACATGATCGGCGTTCGCAAAGGAGGCGGGAAAGATGAAGCCAAATCCTGAAGTCCGCCTTCTTGTGACCAGCGGTGATGGGCCGGTGGAATGCCGAATCGCAGTCCGGAAAACACTTTTGGAAATCCGATCCAAAGCTGAAAAATCGGGTATATCCTGCGAAGTGGAACTGTCAAATACTGGCTGTAATCATGGTCCGGCTTCGGCTGTGATCTCTTTATCCGGGACGTGTTGTGATGAGTTCTCAAGGGATTGGGTTGGCTCGGTACAATGGATTTTCAAAAGTCCGGTACGACGTCATCACAAACGTCGGAATTGGTTTGTCGGGGTGTTTCAAATCAATGCCCTTGAAGTGGGCATGCCGACCTTGAACGATCATGACCTGATTGTAGAGCGGTTTCGCGCCGGTGGGCCGGGCGGTCAGCATCAGAACACAACCGACAGCGCCGTCCGGGTTACCCACAAACCGACCGGGATATCTGCAATTTCCCGAGATGAACGGTCGCAACATCGAAACAGGAAGGTTGCACTGGAGAGGCTTATTAACAAATTCATCCTAACTGAATTTGCGGCTGAAAAGCGGCACCAGAAGTCACAGAACCAAATGCACAAAACACTTGAGCGCGGGAATCCTGTGAAAGTGTTTCGGGTGTGACCATGATTCCGGGGCAGGCATAACCTACCTCGGATCAGAAAGCCTAACTTGGGTCTACCCAGCCGATATTCCCGTCAGAGCGCCGGTAAACAACATTTGTCTTCCCATTACCGGCATTGTTGAACACCACAACCGGGTTATCGGACAAATCCAGCTTCATGACGGCATCCGCCACGCTTTGTGTCTCTATGCTGGTGAGTGATTCCGCAATAACCACCGGATTGTAGTCTTCCGGCATTTCTTCTTCTGGATTAGGCTGCTCAACAATGGAATAGGCAGCCTCAATTCGCTCGGCTTTTGACGTATTGCCGTGATGGTCCTTTAGCCGGCGCTTGTATCTGCGCAGCCGCTTTTCAATTTTTTCTGCCGCTGTTTCGAAGGCTGCCGTTGCATCATTTTCAATAGCGGTGCTTTGCAGATGGATGCTGCTGTCGAGATGGATGACGCAATCACAGGAAAATCGGGAACCTTGCTTTTCGAGTGTGACGTGTCCCTGATATCCGCGGCTAAAATACTTGCCTACCGCTTCATCCAGACGCCCCTCAATACGCTCAGTAAGCGCTTCGCCCACATTCATATGCTTTCCTGAAATACGTAAACTCATCCGCTCTCCTCTCTTGAATGCAGTTAAATACACCAAGAGCTTAGCGCGCCGGGATGCGAAGCGTAAAGGGCAGGATTTGGTAGAAAGTCAGGCTTTGACGCCGGTTCCGATCGGACAGGACACGCCAATTCCGCCTACACCGCAATATCCATCAGGGTTTTTGGCCAAATATTGCTGGTGATATTCTTCAGCGAAATAAAATTCTCCGGCCTTGAGAATCTCGGTTGTAATGGTGTTTGTAATGCCTGAATTTTCAAGAGCTTGCTGGAAAACACCCTTTGATTCCACGGCCGCCATGTGCTGCTCATCAGAATAGGTGTAAATCCCGGAGCGATATTGAGTGCCGATATCATTGCCCTGACGATTTCCCTGGGTGGGGTCGTGCCCTTCCCAGAAGGTCTTGAGCAAGGCTTCATAGGCAATCTTTGCCGGATCAAACACCACAAACACCACTTCATTGTGCCCGGTCATGCCGGAACAGACTTCCTTGTAAGTAGCATTGGGTGTGTAACCTGCAGCATATCCAACGGCGGTGACATAAACGCCTTCCAGCTCCCAGAATTTTCGTTCAACACCCCAGAAGCACCCCATTCCAAACATCGCAGTTTCCATGCCTTCCGGGTATGGTCCGTGAAGCGGCAAGCCGCTGAGAAAGTGATGTGTTCCGGAATCAATAGCCTCTGAACGGCCGGGAAGTGCGGTCGATGCACTTGGTTTGTTGAGTTTGCGGTCAAACATTTGTGCAAGAAACATGAGTTTTTCTTTCCAAGAATTGGTTTGCTATTTGCCGAAGCGGGTTTGCCAGTGCCGTTTTTGCCGTCGGCCCATCCACAAAAACATAATGGACAAAACGAAAAATACCAGCCAGCTCGGTTGAAGCAAAATGGTTTGGATCACATTTTCCCATAACCAGGGGAGGCCGAGATGGCGTTCAATTCCCACTTGGAAATACTGCAGGCTGGCAACATTGAAATCTCTCCATTGGAGTCCCAAAGCCGTGACCGTCGCTTCCGAGTTCGCAATACTGCGCGTGAGATCCAGAACCGCTGTAATAAGCGCCAGAACCATGAAAATCACGCCAATGAGCTTGATGAGCAATCGCAGCATTCACTCTCTTTCCTGTTATTTCCAATAAATAGAAACGAGCTTCAACATTTGCAATATCATTGCTTGAACATGAGTGCCAGATCAGTATATTGCGCCGAGCCATCAAACGGACTGCCCGGTGGCCAAGGGCATCCGACCGGATTCATCAGGTGATGGTAAAGAAACGATGGTTTGTCTTTGGTCCGTACGGGATTTCCAGCCCGTGACGCTATTGAAGGACAGGTGGCCGAGTGGTCGAAGGCGCACGCCTGGAACGCGTGTAGGCGGGCAACCGTCTCCAGGGTTCGAATCCCTGTCTGTCCGCCAGCATAGTTTCTTATATCATTGATATGTATATGGTATTATAAAGTCCGATGAATTTACCCCACCTAAGCACTTGTTAGCATTGTGATAAGGCACTCGATGCGATTTAGTATCTGGAGGATTCATTTGAGCAAAAAGCTTGAATGACAACTCAGCGGTTAAAGCAGCCACGACTTGTTTTCGACACATGGCATTCACTGAGGGAAGCTGCCTTTAATCAGATTTCAAACTGATTGCACGTATTGGAAAGCAGACATTGGTTATTGAACTGATGGTTGCTCAGAATCACATTTCGATTACGAATTGGGCATTCACAAAAAATTGCACTTAACGCTCTTTGCTCATGATAGGCATTGAGCGAGCGCTCTCTTCGTCGGTGATGCTTAAAGATACACGTCCAAGTTTCATTAACCAATATCTTCAACGTTATTTTATAGTCCTTGGCATATCATATGAGTGTGGAGACAAATTCCGTCTCAATGCATGATGCAGAAACACGCTCAGTAAAACTGAGAATTTAAAAGGCTAGAAGGTCTAAGCCTCTTCCAATTTAATATCCGCGCTTTTATGCATCGTTGCTCCTCTGGAAGCGACATGATGACGTTCTGATCATGGCTGCATATGGGCGTATAGTTTTACTTCTTTTCAAATTGGAAGTCGGCGTCGGCACCAAATTCTCAGCCAAAACAATCAAACTAATATAACAGGAGGTTTCGGCATGAGCGTCGACACAGATATGAACATTTCTCCGGTACTGGGAACGAATGCGGACGATCATTTAAGCGGTACCGGCCGCTCTGAAGTGCTTTCCGGTGCAGGAGGAGATGACACAATTGCAGCAGGCAGCGGCCATGATGAAGTATTTGGCGGCACGGGCAATGATACATTATTGGGGCAAGGCGGTAATGATACCATGTATGGCAATGGAAAGCCTGCCTATGTAGACACGTCTTCATTGGTTATGAAAGAAGCAACGACGGCAGAAGTCACCTTCATGGATGAGGGAGCGGGTTTTCGTAACGCACTTGGTGTTTATGAAATCGACGAGCAGGGCAACATCACAAATGTTCAGATTCTGTTCCCCAATGCTTCGAAACAAGGCAGTGGCGGTGATCTGATCGCTGGTGAATCAAAAGTCGCCTTTGATGTTAGCGCTGGCGTCCAACTCGGACTGTTTGTTGTCTCCAATGGCTTTGGCAAAGGTTATGAGAACCAAGAAGCTTTGTCTGACAAGGACGGGTCGTTTGTTTTCCTGACAAGAGATGGTGAACCCGGAACGGTGAATGACAAGGACCTGATCCTTTATCATAAAGATGCCGAGACCGGGGAATTGACAGCGGTGAAATCACAATATGGAACAGATACTTTCCACTCATACGGTGATGCTTCCAATGGTTTTGGTCCGAATTCAGATAATTTTGACCACGTGGTTGTTCGTGCGAATTCAGTAAGCGGTGAACTTCTGGTTGGTTTCGAAGATCTCAAGCACGGCGGTGACAAGGATTTTGATGACACTGTTATCAAGATCGATATCGGTCAGGAAAACGTTGTTGCACTTCTGCCGGAGAAGAAACCTTCGGCAGGTAACAAGCCGGATGACGATATTCTTTATGGCGGGGATGGCAATGACGTGATGTATGGTATCGGCGGCAATGATGTATTGCACGGTGGCCGTGGCAATGATGACATGCACGGCAATTCTGGCGATGACATTCTTTATGGTAATGACGGTGATGATGTCATGGACGGGAACTCGGGCAACGACACCCTGTATGGGGGTAATGGCCAGGATGAATTAAATGGTAACTCGGGTGACGATGTATTGTATGGCAATGCGGGTAACGATGTCCTAAATGGCCATTCGGGCACTGATACACTTTTCGGTGGTTCAGGAAATGACACTCTAAATGGTGGCTCTGGCAATGATACGCTTTCAGGAGACAGTGGCGATGACATCCTCAATGGAGGCAGTGGTGACGATGTGCTGGATGGTGGATCTGGCAATGACACGCTGAAAGCTGGATCCGGTGATGATATTGCTGCTGGTGGATCTGGCAATGACAAGCTTTATGGTGGAAGTGGCGATGATCAATTGTCAGGTGATAGCGGCAATGATTACCTGAACGGTAACAGCGGCACGGATACCTTGTCCGGGGGTGATGGACAAGACAAACTGATCGGGGGCTCAGGCAATGACGTGCTTGATGGCGGCAACCATAATGATCACCTTAACGGTGGATCCGGCCACGACGAAATGTACGGTGGTGCTGGTAACGACTATTTGAGTGGTGGCAGCGGTAACGATGTTATTGACGGCGGTGCCGGCAATGACAAACTGCGTGGTGGCAGCGGATCAGATACTTTTACATTTGCATTCACCGAGGGGGAATCCAGCCACGACCGAGTCTACGACTTTACGGTCGAGGACTTCCTTGAATTCCAGAATACAATTTTCTCAAGCTTCGATGAACTGAAAGAGCATTGTAGCGAAGATGGCAATAGCCTGGTCATCGAATACGGAGACGAGTGTTCCGTCGAATTGAAAAACACGAGCCTGGATGATTTGAGTGCAGATCAATTCAACTTTACCTGATCAAAAGCTTGCTCGGGCCTGTAACTTGCCCGGGCAAATACGGGGAGCAGGGTCCTGAACAAAAATAATAATTTTGGGGACTACCAATGGGACACAGCAAATACTCCGCAATTTCTGTCGATTTGCGAAACCGGTTTTTGGCCAATCTGCCAATCCTTTTTCTTTACAGTCTGGCCATCAATGTATTGATCATGGCTGGACCATTATTCATGCTTCAGGTCTATGACCGGGTCATTCCAAGTCAATCCATACCAACCCTGAGCGGCTTGTTCACGCTGGTGCTGGTATTGTTCATGTTTCTGTCGCTGTTCGAATTCATCCGCTCTCGGATCATTACCCGAATAGCCTATTATGTGGACCGACGGGCAAATAGTTCCGGTATGAGCGGCAATGTGCTTGAAGGAATTGGCGATAAAAGCGGCAAGAAAAATGCAGCAGAACCGGCCAGCCGGATACGGGATTTTCTGCGCAGTGGCGGAATTGAATCGTTTCTCGATCTACTCTTTGTACCTGTATACCTCATTTGCCTATCGGCGCTTCATCCATTGCTTTCGCTCGTGTGTCTTTTGGGTAGCTTCACCATGGGGGCAGTGACGATACTGAGTAACTATCTATCAAAACCACTCAAAGCACAGACTGGCCAAATGCGTATGGCAGAGAAAAGCTTGGAGGGGCAATATGCCTCCCATGCCCGCGAAATCTCCTCCATGGGCATGGCGCCGGTATTGATGCAGGACCTGCGCAATGCTCACGGAAGGTCGCTGTCCCTCACCCACACATTGCTTTCGAAGACGCAGTTTTTCAAATCTATTTCAAAGGGGATACGACCTCTGGTTCAGGCCTCTACTCTGGCTGCCGGTGCTTATCTTGTTATCAATGGCGAGTTGACGGCAGGCACAATGATAGCGTCATCGATCATGGCCGGCCGATTGCTGCAGCCGATTGATCAGTCAATCAACTATTGGCCTGAATTTGTACTTGCTCGAAAGGCCTATGAAAAACTGAAACATTTGCCTGATGCTGAAAGCGTCGATGCCGGGCTTTCACTGTCTCGTCCGGCAGGTGCCGTCGAGGTTTCAGGCATAACCGTTCTTAACAAGGAGAAAATGGCCAAGGGATTGGCGCAACCAATTTTGCGTGACATCAATTTTTCGCTCAACCGGGGTGATGGCCTTTGCATCGCGGGGCCAAGTGGCGCGGGCAAGAGTATTCTGATCGACTTGCTGATCGGCCACATTGCTGCTGACAGAGGAGAGTTGCGTCTGGATGGCTCAAAATTGCAACAATGGGACAAAGATAAACTCGGACAGTATATCGGCTTTTTACCTCAAAATGCTCGCCCCATGCCTGGCACGATTGCCCAAAATATCTCGCGATTTGCCAAGGAAGAAGACTTGGAAGCGATCATACAAGCAGCAATACTATGCGGGATACATGAACGCATTCTGACGTTGCCAGATGGCTACAATACTGAGATTGATGACCGCAAACTCGACCAGCCTGCAGCACTCATTCAGATGATCTGTCTGGCACGAGCGATCTATGGCAATCCGAGCATTTTGATTTTGGATGAGCCTGCGGCCAATCTTGATCATGAAAGCGAGCAGGCACTCGTCAAGTGCATCCACCAAATGCGGATGGAGGGTGCCACTGTTATCGTCGCTACCCACAGACGGTTTATCTCTCAATATCTCAGCAAGACCCTAATTTTGAACAAGGGGGTTCAGGTCAGCCTGGAAGACAATCATCAAGCGGCGGCAACTGAAGACTTAGTGACATCGAAAAGAGCTGCAGCATGAATGAAATTGATTCAAACATCGAGTTGGAAACCAATGATCTGGGAACCAAGATCGCAGGTATTGCCGGCTTCCTTATCCTATTTGTATTTGGCGGTTTCTGGCTTCAGAACACCCAGCTTTCGAGCGCCATTATTGTTCAGGGCAAGGTGGACATTATGGGTGAAGCCAAGACCGTTCAGCATCGCGATGGCGGCGTGATTTCTTCCATTCTTGTAGAGCCTGGGCAATTTGTTGAGAAAGACCAATTGCTCATCACGCTGGATGTCTCCGAGCACAGAATTCGAGCCAATGCGACCACCGAAAAAATGAAACATCTTTCTGCGCGACTATATCGCTTGCAGGCAGAACGCAAAGGGGTTGATCTGGCTGAACCAACAAAGCCGAAGCCAACCAAGATTGGCTTTAAGGCCACGAAAGATGTGCTTTCACGTGAATTGGACCTGATGAAAATGCGGATGGCGAACCGCACTGCCAAGAAGCGAGAAGCGGCATTCAAAATACAAAAGTTTGAAAATGAGATTTCGGGCATCGATGCTCAGATTGCATCTAAAAGAGAAGAAGAACTGTTGCTTCATGCCGAAATCAGAGCAAAGAAGCATCTTCATGAAAAGGGCTACTCGTCCCTTCATTCATTGAGAGAAAGTCAGAAAGACCTCTCCCAGGTAAGCGGTTCATTGAGCAAACTGCTTTCTGACAAGATCAGCCGTCAGCATGCGCTGGAGGAAGCCAAGGCCCTGATCAAGACAGAGGAAATCTCGTTTTACGAATCTGTGTTGAGTGAAATGATCTCAATCGAATCGGAGCTGCGGGAGCTTAGAAAGAATCTGCTGACGGACAATACCATTATTGATCGCGCGGCAATCAAGGCAACATCCGCAGGCAGAATCCACAAAATGGATGTGTTTACGGTTGGCGGTGTGATCGGGCCTTCACAAGAGCTGATGCAGATTGTCCCGGAAGATTCCGCACTCGAAATTGGTGCTTCGCTTGAAACCCGTCATATTGATGATGTCAGCGCTAAACAAAAGGCTGTTGTTCGGCTATCCGGTTTTGATACGAGGAATACCCCTGAACTCAATGCGTATGTCAGGGCTATCTCTCCCGACATTGTTCTGGATCCACAAACTGGAAAGCCGTTTTATAAAATTCAGGTGACCGTACCGCCAGAAGAGATCAGCAAGTTGAATGTTGGAAAACTGGTTCCGGGGATGCCAGCAGAAATCTTCATAGCGAATGGTGAGCGAACCGCTTTCCAATACCTGACAGCGCCGCTGATGGATCAGTTGAGACGTGCATTCCGTGACTGAATGTCTGACAACATTTGGTCACGAAGCTGGGTCCAAAGTCCCGGCAATATAAAAGGTAAATTTACGACTAATACTTGCTTGCAAGGTATTGGCTACCAACCAGCATTTTATTCGCTAATCTAAAAAGCGTTCGTGTCGAATATGCTTCATCGAAACCCTGTATGTACAACGGTGGAGATCAACTTGGGAAACATGAAGGTTTTCCTTAAAGAAGGGGAAAAAATCTATCTGAACGGCGCTATGGTTCAGGTAGACAGGAAAGTATCTATCAAACTCCTAAATGAAACAAAGTTCCTGCTCCAAAACCAATTCATGAGCGCCGAAGAAGCTGATACTCCCTTGAAACAATTGTACTTTGCAATTCAACTGATGATCATCAATCCCGAAACAACGAAAGAAGCTACCGAACTCTATCGCGGTACTTTTCGTTCTATTCTCAACAAACAGCGGAATCCGGCGATGGTCAAACTATTAAGAAAGGTGCAGGATCTGATAGAGGCTGGACGGGAACATCAAGCACTAAAGTTGATCAGGGGGGCATTCAATGTTCATCAATATGTCTTGTCTTCCAGCACAGATTCCGAAGATAACCAAATTCGCAAGCGATTCGCGCAGCCCTAGCTGCTCATATTCATGTCTGAATGCAGGAAGTGATTCGCCAAAATCCTTGAGAATTTGACTCCGTTCTCGATAATTTTATTTCTTTTTCGAATTTTTTTGAATCAGATGCAAAATTTTCCACAGCCATACTTTATTGCAAAAACCGCTCTGCACTAGCTTTGCCGGCTCGCATACGCCCGTTTCGATAGCGCTTCAATCTAGGGTGGAAATTTCAATTTCACCACAATTATTCGTTTATGTTCAAATTGTTATTCGCTTGTCTTTTGAATACACGCTCCGATTCTTCGACTAGATTGAAAAAGCCGGCAGCCATTATCAAAACAGAGATTTAAAATCGTGTATCAACCTCGAAAATCACACTCGTTAAATTGCCTCCAGAAATGTTAATAAATATTTAGTCTGACCCTACGTAATGCTATAGTCACAGCCACGTGAAACGATTTGATGTTGCGGTGATCAAATCAGTTTCGAACTCAAAAGTGGCGGCAAATAACATTGCGAGGGGTGCGTTATGCTGGGATTCTTGTGTCTTGCAAGGATGTGTGGTCGTGGATCTTTGAATTGCTCGAAGTGGCTTTGGATTTTGATCCTGGTTGCAACGAATTTATCGTTTCAACCCATCGAGGTCCAAGCGCAAACATTTTCAGCGTGTGTACCTGTTGCTACCAATAATGGAAGTTTTGAAAACTTCTCTTTGCCTGCAGACGTAACTTTTGGCACCGCACCAAATCGGTCTTTTCAGATACAAGAAGCGCAAGTCCCGGGTTGGGAGACGGACAATCCACTGGGTGTCATTGAAATATGGGAAAGTGGCCACAATGGTGGTGATCCGGCACCAACTCCCTCATTTGATGGCATGCATCATGCTGAGATTGCTTCGACGGATGCAAATTTTGCACTAACGCAGGATATCTCCGGTCTTAAAGGGGATCGGGTTGAGTGGTCCGTTTATCACCGCGGGCGTCGCGGTTTGGATACTGCGGATGTGTTTGTTTCCGAGATAGGTGGCACCCCAATTCTCCTACAGCGGATGCAAACAGACAACACGGTTTGGCAGAGATATTCGGGCGCGTTTGTCCCGGATTTTGATACAGGCCGTTTTGAGTTTCGGGGCGTATCTACTGCTCCAGGTGCGCCGAATGCGGCTGGTAACTTCATCGATCTGTTTCAGGTTGCGGTTTGTGCTGCCGAACGTGACCGAAGTGATGCACCGGCTGATGGGAGTGTTTCTCCGAATGGTGGTACGACGGCCTATGGAACACCCAATCATGTTATTATTTCTGGCATACAACTTGGTTCTACCAACACATTCGATGCGGCTGATCCAAGCAGTCCGGCAGCAGATGCTGATACGGATGACGGGGTAATTGTTCCTACACTTACTCAAGGCCAGGCCGCAACGATAACCATAAACACATCTGGTGCCAGCGGTCTTTTGCAGGCTTGGATAGACTGGAATGGTGATGGTACATTTGCCGCGGGGGAGCAAATCGCGACCAATGTATCCGATGGCGGTACTGGCACGATTTCCCTAAATGTTACACCACCTGCGTCCAGTACCACCAACCCGACATTTGCCCGGTTTCGTTGGTCAACTGAGACAGACTTGGGCGCAACTGAAAGCGCTTTGGACGGTGAAGTCGAGGATTATCAGCTAAGGGTATTTCAAACATCGCCACCTCCGACGCCAACCATTGTTCCCGCAGGTGGAAGTTGTTCGGCTTTTGGGGGCTCGTTGGTAGGCCCAAACCTGATCACAGGAGGTTCGTTTCCAACAACTGGACCGCTGTCCTCAAGTATTCCCGGTGCAACGACAACGTATAGTTTTGCTTCAGGTGCGGGCTTCAGCGATGGTTGGCCGAATGATGGCAACTTTACTCCGAATGATGGCGAATACCTGGTCACTTCCCGCACTGGGCCTGTTTTATATGGAGAGAGCAATCTGTCATCGCCGGCACGTTGGCATGACCTGGCTGGAGTTCAATTCTCCACCAACACTGGTGACAGGTTTTTTGTTGTAAATGCGGATACAACACCCGGGCCGACAATCCAATTGTCAGTTAATGTTACTGCTGGCACAGCCTATGATTTTACTGCCTTCCTAACCAATCTTTTTGTTAGTGAGAGAAATGCTGGTCGCATAAACCCAAATGTGGCCTTCGAAGTATCCGAAGACGGTGGAGCTACCTGGTCACGATTGGTTTCAACTGGCGAAATTGCAGCAACAACAGCAAGTTCCCCGCCTGTTTGGACAGGGTACGGGAGTATTTATCAAGCAACATCCACGGGTCCGGCATTAATCCGTTTGATCACCATTGCACCTGGCGGCAGCGGAAACGATTTTGCATTGGATGAACTTGTTTTTCAGGAGTGTTCGTTACCATTTAACCCAGCTTTTGCTCTGGTGAAATCAGCTGATACATCTGGTTTGTCTGCGCCTTTGGCGGTTGGTGACACGATCAGTTATACATTTTCGGTTGAGAATACAGGGGATGTTGCCCTTGATCTGGGAGCAACCCCGATCTCCGACACAACAACATTGGGTACTGATGGTACGGGTACGGCCGTAACACTTACAACAGGCCCAACGCTTGTTGCAGCATCTGACACGAATTCTAATGGTCTTCTGGATGTGGGTGAGACGTTCCAGTATACCGCGACGTTTGATCTGACGCAGGCAGCAATTGATGCCGGTGGCGTGCACAATACAGCATCTACGACGGGTAATCCTGTTGACAATGTGGGTAATGACTTACCCGGCCTTACGGATCCGACCGATACATCGGACAATGATCTTGCCGGAGATGGCACAGATGGCACTTCGGATGGCAATGGCAATAACCCAACAGTTGTCACCCTGACGCCTTCTCCTGAATTGGAAGTTGTGAAGTCTGTGTCTTCGGTTGCGGATACGAATGGCAACGGGTTGTTTGGGGATGCTGGCGACACGGTGAACTTTGTGTTCACGGTTGAGAATGTTGGCAATACGGCCCTGGCG
>JASJDO010000071.1 GCA_030065115.1 Rhizobiaceae bacterium
CTGAAAAAGTCGAGCGCGCCAGAAAAATGGGCGTCGAAGATCCGAACAAGAAATATGACATGAACGAGATGGCACAGGGAGATGTGCTGTTTGCTGCTTCAGGTGTTACTGATGGCAACATGTTGGATGGTGTCAAATTTGGTCGTGGCGAGATTTACACACATACGGTTGTCATGCGTTCGGCGACTGGCACGGTTCGCGAGATCAAGGCGCGGCATCAGGATACCAGCAAGTTCGGGTAGATTTCCGAAATTACTAGATGAGTTGCAGTTTGTAGTTAGCAGACATGCTCTGCTACGGTTCCGTTTGTAGCTTGTCTATAAGTAATTGGTGTAGTTCAGGATCATTCTCGATCTTGACTAGCCCACCATATCGCTCTGGAAGTTCATAGTAACAAACACCAAAGTCCTTTGTCAGGCAATAAATCCCTGATTCGCTTTCCATGTGCTCAATCATTGATTGCGTTACAAATTCTTCGAAGCCGTGTAATGCCGATCTTTCCCAGACTATGGCAACCAACAATCCCACCAAGTCATCATTTTTTACACGGACAAGATCCCGTAGTTGGATATTCTCCATGGGTTACCGCTTCAGTTCAATCCATGGCGCGTGCTTGGCGTCATATCGCAATTCTTCCAAAGCAATGTCCAGAATCTCTTTCGGTTTGGTTTCAGTCCAAACCGCATAGGAGGGAAACGGCATTTCCGGCGCATCTTTGACAAAGAACAGCTGCTCTTCTGCCACGTAGTCATCGGCTATGCGGTAGGGTAGGAAGGTGGTTTTCTCATTGTCGATCAGATATTGCGCGACTTCCGGCCCAAGGTCTAGCTGGATATGCGGTGGCTTTAGCTCCGGGAACCAACGGCTGTGCGCCATTGCAAATTCCTGTCCCCAGTTTGAATAGACGTAGTCGCTGCGCAAGGTGCCGTCATGATCCTTTTTTCCGGTCACAAGAACCAGCGCATCATCCATGATGTGTTCCACTTTGAAACCGGGGCGTATGAGCGGCATATACATGACTGCGATATCCACCATGCCCCGGAGCATCATATTGGCAAGGTTTTGCGGTTCAGTCGTGGTAAAGCGCAACGCTGTAGTCGGAAGTTTTTTCTCAAGCTCACTTAGCCAGCGCGCTGAGAGTTCCGGCCACAGGCTTTCTTCACATCCCAGCGACAGGGAGCCGGTAAATTCATCAGGCAGAGCGGTCTGGTAAACCGCTTCTCCCCACAGGTTCATGAGCGACCGGGCATATTCTTCGAACCGCGCGCCTTCCGGAGTAAGCATCACACCACTTTTTGAGCGGTTGAAAAGCCGATGGCCGATTTGATCTTCAAGTTTCTGGATGCGTTGACTGACGGTCGATTGGGTGACGTGAATACGCTCTGCTGCGTCCACGAAACTCTCGGTCGCAATCACCGTCAAATACGTTTTAATAAGAGTGATATCCATAAGAAAAACCGATAATATATAGTTTTACAATTCGTTTTACTGTACTTTGCGTTTCTGTCAATATGTTTGTGTGATACCGGGGCGCAATAGGTATCACGGTTGCCCTGAGTCAGTCGCTACGAGCGATTCTCAGGGCAATCCGTAGATTTATAACCAAAAAGGAAGTGGCATGACCAAAATGACAGCGTTATTTGCTGAGTTAGCCAAAATCGATGAGCAAATGTCTGTAGTAAATCCGCACCTGTCAGTTACAGAATTGACTAGGTTGGATGATCGCCATGCAGAATTGTGGGAAGAAATTGTGGCACATAAGCCATCCAGCAAAGCGACTGCGGAGTTGATGACCTTGATGCTTCTCGACAAAATGCAGGTTATGGCTGCGCGAGGAGAAAGCTGCATGATCGTTCGCGAAAAGCTCCTTGAGTTATTTAGCGAAACTTATGCTGAACCGCAGCCGTATTTGGTTAATTCGAGAGTGGCAGAACCCAGTTTGTCTGAATTCCGGTCATAATCTTTCGAGATTATTGCATCATCCGCTTCATCTGCTAACCAAGTGGAATGAAGAACAGGCAAGGGCAATCGTTTTTTCTGAATGTTGGAAACTCTCTTTCCGGGCAATCCTGGATTGAGAGGCTGTCTGATATTGACCGCAAGGCAGCGCTGGCCATTTCCCAGAGGCTCGACTTGCCGGAGCTTGTGGGACGCGTTCTGGCCGCAAGAGGTGTTGGCCTTGAGGATGCATCGTCATTTCTTGCGCCCACCTTGCGGGAATTGATGCCTGATCCGACAACGCTTACCGACATGAATGTTGCGACCGAAAGGTTGGTCAAGGCTGTTCAAACAAGTGAGAAAGTGGCGATTTTCGGGGATTATGATGTGGATGGGGCATGTTCCTCAGCGCTTCTTTACAAATTTCTGCATCATCACGGACTGACCCCAAAAATTCATATCCCTGACCGGATCTTTGAAGGCTATGGCCCAAATATTCCTGCAATTGAGCAATTGGTTGAAGACGGCGCGACCCTGATTGTCACGGTTGATTGCGGAGCCACGAGTTTTGAGGCGCTGGAACGGGCCAAACAACTTGGTGTGGATGTAGTGGTGCTGGACCACCACCAAATGGGGACAGAAATTCCTGTTTCAGTCGCGTTGGTCAATCCAAACCGGCAGGATGATTTGTCCGGTCTCGGACATTTGTGCGCGGCAGGTGTTGTATTCATGGCCATGGTTTCTGTTACGCGAGCATTGCGTGAGCAGGGAAGTTATTCGGGGGAACGCAAACCGCCTGACATGATGCAATGGCTTGATCTGGTGGCGCTTGCGACCGTCTGTGATGTGGTTCCGCTTAAAGGTTTAAACCGCGCGTTTGTCGTTACAGGTCTTCAGGTCATGAGCAAGCAGCAAAACGTCGGCCTCAAGGCGCTGATGCGCGCTGGCAGATTGGATGGCGCCCCTAAGCCTTACCATCTTGGCTTTGTCTTGGGCCCCCGGATCAATGCCGGTGGACGCATCGGAGATGCGGCGTTGGGTTCGCGCCTTTTGACAACGGGTGATGAAGGAACCGCAACCGATATTGCAACCCAGCTCAATGTACTGAACGAAGAAAGGCAACGTGCCGAAGCTGTCATGTTGGAAGAGGCCATCAGTGAAGCCGAGCGCGAGCACCGCGATGGAGATGGCCCGGCAATTGTCATCACAGCCAGTCAGGAATGGCATCCCGGCATCGTCGGGCTATTGGCATCGAGATTGAAAGAGCGGTTCCGTCGACCGGCTTTCGCCGTCGCTTTTGATCGCAACGGAAAGGGTTCCGGCTCGGGTAGGTCAATCAGCGGAGTTGATCTTGGCGCAAGTGTGCGTGCAGCGGTTGAAGAAGGCCTGTTGGTTAAAGGTGGAGGTCATGCCATGGCGGCGGGCCTGACCGTTGAGAAAGAAAAACTCGGTCAGTTTCGGGGCTTTATGGAGGAGCGTCTGGCGCAAACAGTCGCTGAATTATCTTCAAAACAGCAACTCAAGATCGATGGTGCCCTGACTGCGCGCAGTACTACAATTGATTTGATTGACCTGCTGGAGCGTGCTGGTCCTTATGGCCAGGGACATCCACAACCCGTTTTTGCATTTCCTGCACATCAGATCCGCTATCCCAAGATTGTCGGCAAGGATCATGTGTCGTTTACAGCCAATGCAAGTGATGGAGCACAATTACGGGCAATTGCCTTTAGGGCTGCCGAAACGCCACTTGGCGATGCTTTGCTCAACGGGCAGGGGCAATCCCTCCATCTGGTTGGAACTCTGAATGCTGATTTTTGGCAAGGCACAAGACGCGTTCAATTGCGGTTGCTGGATGCGGCGAAAGCTCAAGTGTGAGACGGTCAGTAAGGTTTACAGTTCTAAGCCGCTTTACAATCAGTGCAGATGCCGCGCAGCTCGATGACAGATTCCTTCAGTGAGAATTCAATCTCTTCGGCGAGGCCTTTCAGCGATTTCACAACGCTTTCGCTGATCAACTCCTGTACATTGCCGCATTTCTCACAAATTGTGAACAAGACGGCTTCCTTACTCTCACCTTCACAAGAGGGGTGCCGACAGGCAACAAATGCATTGAGACTCTCGAGGCGGTGAACCAGGCCAAATTCAACGAGTTTGTCCAACGCACGATACACTTGCAACGGCGCGCGAAAGCCATGCTCACGCAATTCATCAAGTATGGTATAAGCACTCAGCGGTCCATTAGCGCTCGATAGTGCGTTCATAACCAGAGCTTGGTTTTTTGTAAGATCAGAAACATCATGCGTATGTTTGGTCAACGGTGCGATCCTTTCGCATTTGGCTCGTTTGACTGTTTTACCGTTCCGTCATTTGAAGAAAGCTTAGGCATTGGCAGAATGGAAATCACAAACAAGCCAAGTGCTGCAACAACAATGCTAGGCCCGGCAGGTGTATCCCATTCGAGTGACCCGAATAGACCACCAAAAACCGCGGCGACACCAATCACAGCTGAAAGAACAGCCATTTGCTCAGGCCCGCTCGCAAACCTGCGTGCAGCAGCCGCAGGAATGATCAATAGTGCGGTAATCAGCAATACGCCGACAATTTTCATGGATATGGCGATCACTGCAGCCATCAGCAGCATGAAAACCAGATTAGCGCGTTCTGGCCTCATGCCTTCAGCCTGTGCGAGTTCGACATTCACTGTAGCTGCAAAGAGTGAGCGCCATATATAGGCCAAAGCCAGCAAGACTATTGCACCGCCAACCCAGATGGTCGCGATATCTGTCCGTGTGACGGCAAGAATGTCGCCGAACAGAAAGCCCATCAAATCAACCCGCACCCAAGTCATGAACGCCAGGGCAACCAGCCCAACCGCGAGGGCAGAGTGAGCCAACAAGCCCAGCAACGCATCGGCAGACAAGGTTGCCCGTTTTTGCAATAGCAACAGCGCCAATGAGACGAAAACCGAAACTGCGAACACAGCAAGTGTAATATTCACTTCGAACAGAAATGCCAATGCAACGCCCAAAAGAGCCGCATGCGAAAGCGTGTCACCAAAATAGGCAAGACGGCGCCATACAATAAAGCATCCCAAGGGGCCAACGACCAATGCAACGCCCGCTCCTGCAATCAGGGCACGGCTAAAAAAATCATCGAGCATTGGCGCTTGCTCCGTCTTCTTGATCCGCGTGGTCATGCGAATGATGCCCATCGTCAGGATGGCAATGGTCTGTCACGGAGCCATCGCTATGCAACACCCGGCCGTCCGGTAGATGTTCATGGTCATGGCTATGTTCATAAATTGCCAATCCGGCTGTGGCTCTTGATCCAAACAGGGCTTTGTACTCCGCGCTTGATGCTACGTTGGTAGGTGTGCCCGAGCAACACACATGTCCGTTAAGGCAGATCACGCGATCAGTTGCCGCCATGACCACGTGAAGATCATGCGATATCAAAAGAACTCCGCAATTGAGCTCATCGCGAATTTTCGAAATCAGGTCATAGAGCGCGATTTCGCCATTGAAGTCTACGCCCTGTACCGGTTCGTCCAGCACAAGAAGGTCAGGTTTGCAGGCCATTGCCCGGGCGAGCAATACGCGTTGAAATTCTCCGCCGGAGAGCGTTCTCACCTCCGATTTTGCCAAATGTGTGGTTTCGGTTGCTGCCATGGCTTCAGCAGCATCCATTTTGCCAACCTTGCCAGTTAGGGTCATGAAACGAGCCACAGTAAGAGGGAGGGTCCAATCAATTGCCAATTTTTGAGGGACATATCCAACCCGCAAATTTGGTCGTTGAACAGCATTCCCTTCGTTGGGAGAGAAGATACCAAGCGCCATCTTTGCCGTGGTCGATTTGCCTGAACCATTCGGGCCAATCAGCGTAACGATTTCGCCCGGCTCGACTGTCATGGAAACTCCACGCACCAGCCATTTGCCACTGCGAAAAGCACCGGCATTATCTAAGGCAACAAGGGATTGAGTCATTTGCAGCATCTGCAATCGTTAATGGGCTTTCATATCGGATTGGGTGTTGATCTCGCTTATGGCACACGTTATACCGTAACACAAATATGTAATAGTATTACAATAACAATTGTCGTCTTTGTTTAGGGAGTCCAAAATGCGACTTATCAAATCATCTCTTCTTGCGTCCACTTTGTTGTGCAGCAGCGCGATTGCAGCGCATGCTGAAATCAATGTGGTTGCATCCATCAAGCCTGTTCATTCTCTCGTCGCTGCGGTTATGGAGGGTGTTGGTTCGCCGGAATTGATCGTCGAAGGTGCAGGGTCACCACATACCTATGCCCTAAAGCCCTCGCAAGCGCAGAATCTTGAAAATGCTGATGTGGTGTTTTGGATTGGCCACGATTTGGAGGCCTTTCTGGAAAAGCCACTGGAGGCAATTGCGACCAAAGCTACGACCGTAGAACTTCTTGATGCACATGATCTTGTAAAGCTGAAATTCCGTGAAGGCGGTGCGTTCGATGAACATGATCATGATGATCACGCAGAAGCGGGGCATGATGACCACGGTCATGAAGAACATGCGGAACATAAGCATGATGACGATCACAAACATGAAGAACATGCAGAACATAAAGACGACGATCACAAGCATGAGGAACATGCTGAGCACAAACACGATGATGACCATAAGCATGAGGAGCATGCCGAAGGTGGTCACGATGACCATGCCCACGGCGAATTCGACCCGCATGTCTGGCTTGATCCGGTAAACGCCAAGGCGCTTGTCCATGAAATCGAAGAGGTGTTGGTAAAGGCGGATCCTGATAACGCGGCGAAATACGAAGCGAATGCAAACAAAGTCTCCAATAAGCTTGACGGACTGGTGGCTGAGATTTCAGGTCAGTTGGAGCCGGTCAAAGGTAAGGGATTTGTCGTGTTCCATGACGCTTACCAACATTTTGAAAAGCGCTTTGGATTATCTGCAATCGGCTCAGTAACAGTTTCTCCAGAAGTCTTGCCGGGTGCTGAGCGTATCAGTGAACTAAGGGAAAAGGTGACTGACCTTAAGGCCAGCTGCGTCTTCTCCGAACCTCAATTTGAACCAAAATTGGTGACGACGATTACAGAGGGAACGCAGGCGAAATCTGGTGTGCTTGATCCTCTGGGAGCGGGCATTGAAGATGGGCCTGAGCTGTATTTCACGCTCATTCGCAATATGGCCGCATCATTCGAAACATGCCTTGCTGAAGCAAGCTAAGGCGCGATCAAAACCAACTTTGGGCGGCCCCGTGTCGCTCATCTTTTTGGTCAATATTGTTATGTAATAACATAATTTACTTATTAAACCTGGCTTCAGCACGAACTCTTAATTGGAAGGGCGGATAATGAACTACATCGGGAAAAACGTGGAAAATGCTGTGATTGGTGTGGCGGTTTCCGATGAGCCGGGAAAGTTTGACATTTTGCGGCAGCCGGGCGTTGCTGCAACCATTTGGCGCCGGAAACTGCCGAGTGATTTTCAGGAATGGATGGATACATTACCGGTCGAAATTTTGCCCTCGGCACGGGTGATCATACGCGAGGAGATTGCTCGAGATGCTGTCGAGGTTATTTGCCAAAGTGCTGGCCTGCCCAACACAATGCAACGTCACTATTTTGTCCAAGATGTTGTGTCCTTGGCGAAGCAGTTTTCTGAGTTGATGGGTACTAGGAACCTTAGGCTGAGGTTCGATGTGATTGACGACAACGCATGTAGAAAGTTTCACATTGATGCGGTGACGGCGCGCTTGGTCTGTACCTACCGTGGGATCGGCACCCAATATGGAATGTCGTCAGATGGAGAAGAGCCAAAACGCATATTTTCCACGCCGACCGGTTCCCCAATTGTATTGAGAGGGACTGAATGGCCTGAATTACCAGCATCCGGTCTGTTGCATCGTTCACCTCCTGTTGAAGGAACGGGAATGACGCGCCTTGTATTGGTCATCGACGCTTTACCTGATGAAGACGAACCGACAAAGCACTAGGCAAATGATCTGAAGCTATTCAGCTGCCTCGCTCTTTAATGTGGCTCCGGAATAGTCTGCCTTACCGGGTGCAGTGCCTTCTGGCCACGGATAAAGCTCATCAAAGGGAATGGTCTTCCCGTCGTTTTGGACCATTCTGACATGATATCGACGTAAGCCACGCGGTTCCAAAACACCGCATGAATTGGCTATGACATCAACCTCGTGCACCAGGTTCTTGATGTAGCTTGCGACCCGCTGAGCTTTTTCCTTTGGTACAAGACCACGTTGGAAACGCGGGTCGTGCGTCGTAATCCCGGTTGGACAGGTGTTCTTGTTACACTTCATTGCCTGAATGCACCCAAGTGCAAACATGGCACCTCGCGCCGTGACAATGAAATCAGCGCCTGCACACAAGCCCCAGGCCGCATCAGCCGGCGTGATAAACTTTCCGGATGCGATCACTTTAATGCGGTCACGCAACGCATGCTTTGCAAGAATATTGACCGTCAGGGGAAGGGACTCCCGGATCAGCAGGCCAACATTGTCGATCAACGGCATTGGTGCAGCGCCAGTGCCGCCATCGCCCGAATCAATCGTGATGAAGTCTGGTGCCGATTCAATGCCTCTTTCTTTTATGCGCTCGCACAGGGTTTCAAACCATCCAAATCCACCCATGACCGTTTTGAAGCCCACAGGCTTTCCGGTTACGTCCCGAATGTGGTCGATCATATCGAGCAACTCATCTGCGGAATTGATTTCCGGATGACGATTGGGCGAGATGGAGGCCTGACCGACTTCGATACCCCGAATTTTTGCTATCTCTTCATTCACTTTGGCTGCAGGAAGAATGCCGCCTTTACCGGGTTTAGCACCCTGTGCGAGCTTGATTTCAAACATCTTGACCTGAGGCATTGCAGCGACTTCACGCAACTTCTCGTCACTCAAGCCGCCTTCCTTGTTCCGAACGCCATATTTGGCAGTGCCAATTTGGAAGACCAGATCACAATTGCCGGAAAGATGATGCGGAGAAACGCCGCCTTCACCTGTGTTGAGCCAGCAATTTGCACGAAACGCACCTTTCGAGAGCGCTTTCACAGCGGGCCGCGACAGGGCACCGTAACTCATACCGGATATGTTGATGATGGATTGCGCTTCATAAGGTTCGTGTGCATGAGGACCAATGGTCATAGAAGGGATGACGATGTCTTCTTCTTCCATATAAGGATAAGGACAATTGACGAAGATAGGCGTTCCCGTAGAAAGCAGTGTTTTAGTGGAGCCAAAGGCCACCGTGTTTTTATGACCCTTGGCAGCGCGTTCTACCCATTCGCGTTCAGCCCGGTTAAACGGCATTTCCTCGCGGTCCATTGCAAAGAAATATTGTCTGAAAAACTCACCTAGAGATGAAAACAAATGGCGAAACCTGCCGACTAATGGGTAGTTTCGGCGCACCGCATCTTTGGTTTGGAGAATATCGATAAAGAACGCACGAACCGCCCAAAGAACCGTCACACCTAGGATAAATACGAACAACGTCGACAAGAGTGATATGGCTTCTGATACAATATCAAACATATGGCCTCCAAACCTGAATATTGGGTGAAGGTAACGTCGAATCTGTTCAAGTTACAGTGAAATTTCCAAAACTCTATTTGAACCGATTTGTGCAAAATCACACAGAAATAACGATCAAAGTTGCATAGATAGAAGAGGGGCCGGGAAATTTAAGCGAGAAAGAAAATGAGAGCTTTAGGATTAATTTTATTGGGTGCCTTCATTGCGTCAATCGTGATCAATCAGGACATCAGTTCACACAGCCAATCTGATATTGCAAAGACCAAAGAACGCATTGCAGAAGCCTCGCGCAGTCGCGGTTGATGCCAGTTCAACCCCTGATGATATGCTTGGCAACATTTTCGCCCGCAGAAAGCGCTCCAGCAATAAGCCCCGGATCAGAACTTGCTGTTTCAGCGACGCTCAGTAACAGGGTACCATCTTGAAACGGAGTTCGAATTTGGTTTGGTAATTGTTGCGGATGAGACATGTCACCCGAAAGATCCGCTTCTGAACAAATATAGCCTTGTTTCGCCCAGTCCATAATCTCAAGCGCTTTCGGCTTTCGCGCCTCTTCTCCAAAACATCTTTCCAGCTGATCAAGTACAGCAGATTTGAGCGTCTCATGCTCTCGCAAATGCGGAAGGACGCCACGAAAGCCAAATAGCGCAGCAGGTGTGCCATCTTCTCCGGAAATGTCGTGCATTTCCATCAATGGACCAATCCTGCTTGCAACCCTGCCGGACAGTCCGGCTTCTCGCCAAAAAGCCCGGTCATATACAATCGAAATCTTCGCTTGAACCGCCATCCAGGTTGGTACTGACTGCATCAGCTCTGCGACCTCTACCGGCAGTAATTCGGAAAGTCCTTCAATTTGCAGTGCAATCCGCAATGGGCAAGATACAACAATGCGCCTGGCTGACAGTTGGGCGCTTGGATTATTGTTCAAAGTGAGCGTGTAAGCATCTGCTGAGCGCTGGATATGTGTAACTGCACTACCAAGTTCTATGCGTTCCATTGGAATTTTATCGGCTAATCGATCAACAATTGCCTGAGGTCCCCCGCTTATTCTTGCAATGCCCTGTTGGCCGGGGAAGGGCAGGTGCTGAACCGGATGATTGGCGCTTTCTTCATAAACTCCCATACCTGTTTCATATTGATCATGAAGTTTCAGGTTGAGCTGTTCAATCCACCGCTTGACTACCGGTTGGTACCGGGGCCAAACCCAAGTTGGCCCCAGATCTGCAAGAACTGTCTGATCCTGGCTGTCACGAATAGATCGGACCCTGCCGCCAACGAGAGAGTTGGCTTCAAAAATGCGATACTCAATCCCGGCGCTCTCCAACTCATAGGCAGTTGTGAGCCCGGATATTCCTGCGCCGATGATCGCAACGTCTGTCACTCAAGTTTCCACTATTTATATATCTATCGATAGATAGTTTATCGTATCGAATTTGCAAAGGAAAATTTCAAACCTCACCTAGCAAGAGCTGCAGTACCGGTTCCCAGAATTTCGCGCATCAATTTGCGCAGGATAGCATTTCGAAAGTCATCAAATCCTTTTGCGGTCATCAGGAAAGCACCGTTCCCGCCGATCACTTTGTTGGCGTAGTGTCGAACAAGATCAACTTCTTCAATGGCACCAACTCCAACATCATCGTTGAAAATCACCAATCCGTTGATGGTAATGCCATTCTCAACAGCGATGTCGCGCTGCATCTCAGATGTGTTGGTATTGCCGCGCCCGTCGCCCGACACATCTATGACGCGTCGATTTCCGACAAAGCGGTTTGTGCTCAATTCAGCGATCGAGAATTCAAGCGCACTCCCGATGTCCGTAGAGCCACGTAATGATCTGGGTTGGGTGAGCAGGCGTTGTGCGAACAATTCAGACGAGGCTCTGTCCCTGAGCAGTGACCAATCTACAACGATTTGCTGTTGTTCCTTGCCTGACCATTCCACCATCATGACTGCAATTCCAGCTGACCCGATGCCTTCAATGAGTGCGATCAGGTCTGGATGAGAAAACGCCTCCGCAAAGCCTTGCCGTTGCAAGTCAAATTCTTCACGGTCGACACTCGCTGAGGTGTCAACCGCCAACACAAGTTCCAGCGCAACCTTGGTTTGAGCAAGGCTGATAGCAGGGGTGCCCGCTAAAATACAAAAAGCGAGAAACAGAATTCGGATCATGCAGGAAAACTGTGGCACAATGCCGAAACGTCAAACGAAATATACAGCCGATAGAGTAGTTTTAGCTTAAGAGGAAACACTGGCACTCCCTAGGGGAATCGAACCCCTCTTTCCAGGTTGAAAACCTGGCGTCCTAACCGATAGACGAAGGGAGCGCATCTGTGTGAAGCGGGTTATAGAAGCGTCGCTTCCAAGCATCAAGCGAAAATTTGGGCTTTTCTGAATTATTTTCAACCGCGCATGATCAGCGATGAAAAATCAACGGCTTTATCATGTCCTGCGCTTTTTACGCTTGGAAGATCGACGGCAGGGGTGATGCCAATCGCGAACGGAGCCTGTGTCAATATGAACTGATTTTGTCCGGCAATACGTGCCAACACCGCCGCGCCCGGGTACCGTGCGCAGAAACTTTGCCAATTGCCATTTTGAAACGCCTTCGACCTGAATATCGGCAGCTTTACAATAGATATGCATCGAGTTTTTCGCACCACCAGCACGTCGGTTCCGCTTTGGGCTTCTGTATCCCGAAGTTACGATCGGCTTGCGACCATATTTTCGCTCAACAATCTTCAGGAGCCGCAACACACCAGGTTTCAGGCACGCGACCTGAACCTTTTCATGCTGTACACGGACGCCATTGGGTGACAGCCTGCCAAGACTGCCAACTGCCGCAACCTGGGTAACGCGTGCGCCGCCGGCAACTGCTCCCTCGTCCTCCGTGACACCAAACAATTGCGAATTACTTTTAACGCCGGGAAGCGCATTGTTTGATGCATCGCGACGTGTAAGGGCAACGGTCTTTCGCGGAGTAATACGCTTCTTCGTAGCGGTTGCATGCGCGGATGCAATTCGCCCGCCGCGTTCGTCATCATCTCGTCCAACAAAAGTTGGCTGAGTTCTGGATTTCCTGACACGCTTTTCTGTAGACGTATTGGTGTTCTGGAACAACCGCGCCAGCAGGCCGGTAACTTTTGGCTTTTGCTGCGTTGCAACAGGTTGGGGTGTTGGATCAGGAGAAAGAGCTGCAACTTTTTGTTCAGCAGGTGCCGATTCAACGCTTTCAGAATTCGTGGAGCCGGTTTCTGTGCTGGCAACTATCTGCGCTGCCTCGGGAGCTTGCGATTCTGTCGACGGTGTGCCGGAAGCAGCTGTTTCGATCACAGTCTGTGCGGGCACAGCGGGTTTCTGTGGATCAACGACAGCCAATACCGCATCGCTCTGGTTTGTTTTTTTGCTTGATTGGGTCGTGGCGACCTGAACATTGCTGTTTGGTCGCGGCGCGCGGACCGGAATATTGGAGGCAAATGCACCACCTGCTTCCGAAGTACCATCTGTGGTAAGGCCAAGTTGGGGGGAGGGTTGTTGTAATGCTGCGTTTACATTCAGAACTTCCGGCTGCGACACACATCCTGCGAGCAAAGCCGCGCCAGAGCAAACAACTGCAATGCGAGAGTACTGCATCACGGCTTTTGGGGCAAACGGTGATGGTCTTTTATCCATCATGTTTCCAAACAATCTACTCAATGCCGATTCTGCCCCCGAATCACTACGAATTTTTCCGACGCTACGTGGACGAAAGTTAAATTACTATAACGATTTAGCAATCCTACATGAGTCGGACAATAGCACAATCGCCAACCAGTTGCTCCCAGCAAACAACTGTAAATGGGTTAAACATCAAATGAGGCTGAAACAAGACACATAAAAACCATTTGATACTGGTAATTAACAGCCTACCACTCGCCTGTATTACCCATGCTTTTCCACGGCTCTATCGGTTCCAGAGCATCGCCCTTTTGAAGCAGCTCAATTGAAATATTGTCCGGGGAGCGAATAAACGCCATGAAACCGTCTCTCGGAGGCCGGTTGATCGTTATGCCAGCATCAGCAAGCCTGCTGCAAAATGCGTGAATGTCATCTACCGCGAATGCCAGATGGCCGAAATTCCTGCCTCCTTTATAGTCCTCAGGATCCCAGTTATACGTAAGTTCCAAAACAGGGGCGCGATTTGTGGATTTCTGATCCTTTGTGTTTTTTAGATCGTCCGGTGCTGAAAGAAAAATGTTTGTAAACCTGCCAGCGTCACTGTCATAGCGGTGGACTTCAACCATTCCCAGCTTGTTGCAATAAAAGTCCAGAGATTCCTCCAGATTCTTGATTCGAACCATCGTGTGTAGATATTTCACATTATTCTCCTGCTTGATCGGCTTTTTCAGGGGGTGGTTTGACCCAATTGTTTTCTAAGATAGAGGTAGTTACCTGCTTTTGCACAGCTTAAGCAATTTTTTTGCGTTTTTTTTGATTAGTACTTGCGGTGCCATCGCGACACGATGCTATCATACCAGAGAATCAGAAGCGACTGCGTCTGAGAAGCGGCAATATGGAAGTATCGTAGTTATGTCGGGGGACAAGTCACAATCACCGGAGTATGTGCACCGCAGTGACGCGGCTGCTGCTGAAAATGATGCGACGGATGTTCGTGAAGCTGCTGGCGTCATTAAGTGGTTTGACGTCTCAAAAGGCTTCGGTTTCATCGTGCCGGACGACGGTGGCGAAGATATCCTGCTTCATGTGACCAGCTTGCGCCGCGATGGGTTCCAGACCGCCCCTGAGGGTGCACGTATTGTTTGCGAAGTTGTACGCCGAGATCGAGGGCTTCAGGCACTTCGGATTTTGTCCATGGATGAAAGCACTGCCACTCATCCATCGCTCAAGGAAGGCGGGAAAACGCATTTCGATGTGCGCGCTGAAAGTGGTCTGGAACGGGTTCAGGTCAAATGGTTTAACCGGACAAAAGGCTATGGGTTCGTTGTACGGGGATCAGAAGATATCTTCGTGCACATGGAAACGCTCAGACGTTTTGGGCTAACAGAACTGCGTCCTGGACAATATGTCCGTGTCCGGTTCGGCCAGGGCCCCAAAGGGCTGATGGCTGCCGAGATTTTCCCGGATGATGAAAATCTCTCACGCAATACCAACTGATCCTCAATTATGCCAAGTCAGCAGTGATGAAACGTTGACAAACGCAATCAGGCTGTCCTGAATTACGTCATGTTTGATCTATTATTGCAGTCTCATGAAAACCTTCAAACTCTTCATCCTGTGTTTCACGTTGATCTCCAGCTTTGTTTGGCATTCGGGAACCAGTTTGGCTCAGCAACAAGCGCAGGAAATCCTGCTACCGCGGGAGGAACTGGTTGTTGAGACAAATGCTGGCAAGTTCACCTTCTCAGTAGAAATTGCGGATGAAGACATAGAGCGATCCACCGGGCTGATGTTTCGAACCGAAATGGCCCCCAATCACGGAATGTTGTTTGACTTTGGAAAATCAGAACCGATTGCAATGTGGATGCAAAATACAGTGCTTTCTCTGGACATGATTTTCATCCAGGCAGATGGCATCGTACTTCGAGTTGCCCGCAATACAACGCCGTTTTCACGGGATATTATTACATCAGGCGGCCCCGTGTCCCATGTGCTTGAAGTCAATGCAGGAATTGCAAATCAGATCGGGTTAAAGGCAGGAGACCGGATCATACATCCTGACTTTAACTCTAATGATTAGTGATATGTGAAATTTGTTCAAAATCGTCAATTTTCGCCCTTGCGGGGCGACGCGTACGGGTGTAGTGGTTTGCGCGGCGACGGAGCGTGGCGCAGTCTGGTAGCGCATCTGGTTTGGGACCAGAGGGTCGCAGGTTCGAATCCTGCCGCTCCGACCAA
>JASJDO010000072.1 GCA_030065115.1 Rhizobiaceae bacterium
GTTTATGTCTATCATGTCCTGAGCGGCAATTACATGTTGAAAATCAAAACTGGATAACTGCCTAACACTATTCAAAGCCAAATTCTCTCCCGCCATCATATGCCGCATGATGGAAATTCTGTTTCTTTGAATGAGCGTAGGATCAAAATTGATAAATCGAATGTCAAATGGACGGTATTGTATCTTCCTGATATGATCGGAATCAACTTTATCAAAGGTCGAATTCAAACTTATCAGGTCAGCATCGTTTCCCGTCTTCACACCACTCAAATTTACAAAATATTCGCTGATAGAAAATCCAGATTCGTATGCCAACGCTAAAGTGTAGTCGAATGGTTCAAAGAAGAAATATGGGGCCCTGTACTCAAACTGTCCAAATTTCATTTTTTCATTTAATTTGCTTAAGCTACCGTATTTTTCCTGTCTGCTTCCCCACAAGTCGCCATGCAAAACCACTGCAAGAGGTTTGTCTTTTTCCACTGACTTCTTTTTCACCGCAATGATAAGGGCTACGCCTTGTTGGATGTCGAAGACGTTTTTGTCTGGTGACCCATCCGGCGCCACTTCCTTTTTCTTGGCATTACCGTGCAGGTCCAGCACCCAGATTTTGTCGAACGTCTTAAGAAGATGCCAGCGCATGCCACGGAAAGTCGGGTTGTCAATATAGCCATGATTGGTAATGAAGCCGAGAACACCCTCACCGTTTTTGTCGATCATGCTTTCGGCCAATCGGATGAACTTTACATAGTCATCATTGATCAACTTTGGATTACGTTCCTGTAATTTCTGTTTGCCGCCAGGCTCCTTTTTGTAAGCCTCCATCAGGTTCATGATCCATTCGCCCTTGTTGGCACTTTCACCCGAATACGGCGGATTTCCGATCACGCACATGACGGGCACATCGTTTTTTACCGTATTGGCTCCCCGCGCCTCTTCTGAGAGCCAGCGCGCAAAGGGCAAGGTCTGCTCCACCCTTTCGCCTTCTTCAAGGCTATTTGTAAGGTAAACCCCCAGACGCGGTGGAGAACCCGATGGCTTGTACCCCATGGACGTGAGCATCATATCTAGTTTCATATGGCACATAGCGTAAGAAGCCATAAGCAGCTCAAAACCGTGCAAGCGTGGGATCAGGTCTTTCTCCACATAGGATGACCACTGCCCCGGCGCCACGTCTTTTACCCTGTCTCCGATCTGGCGAATGACTTCAGCAAGGAAGGTTCCTGTTCCTGCTGCGGGATCAAGAATTTGCACTCTGTGAACTTCCTTTTTCTCCGTAACAGGCTTGCCTTTTTTATCCGTGGTTCCGGTGTCCCAATCCACGGAAATTTTGCTGGTGTCCGCCAATCCCTGACTGAGACCAAACTCGGTTTTCAACACATCATCAACTGCGCGCACAATGAAATTGACCACCGGCTCCGGCGTGTACCAAACCCCTCTTGCCTTACGTTTTGCCGGATTATATTTGGCAAGAAAGGTCTCATAGAAATGAATGAATGGGTCATTGCGCTGTGTAAATGTGCCAAAGTCTTTAAATAGTTTTTGCAGATCCACCGCTTGAAAAATTTCTGCCAACTCATCTACCGTTCGGCGCAAGCCTTCCTCTAAGTTGGGGCCCGCCACAAACTCAAACAATTTGCGTAGAAACGGATTGGACTTCGGTAATTTTTCTAGCGCTTCTGTGCGTGAAAACGTCTCTTTCACCTCATCATGTAAACGCGCGCCAAACATTCCATAAGCTATTGTTTCTGCGTATATATCTGCAAACTCTTCTATATCCAAATCATGCAGTAACTGGTCTTTGAACGCTTCATACTGGCCTGCCAGTTCAGACTGCAAGTCCTTGTCTTCTTTTAGTGTATTGAACAAAACATCCTTGGTGATCGCAGCCTTGCCTGCCATCAGTTCAGCAAGCTTTTCGGCAGATGTTATGGTCTGCAATCGCTCAGCGGTGAAATCACGCAACGCATTCCAAAGCGGCTCAAACTGACTCTCATCTGCCTGAAGGCCCAACAAATAATCCGCAATTTTTATTTTGCGTATGCATTCGCCTTGCTTGTAAAAATGGAAATCGAGGCAATTGGTATAAATGAGATTTGGCAGGCCTTTGGTGTAGCGCTCGAACTGAGCCTTGTTTGCATCTTTAAGTTCCTTGGGATCGATGCCGAGGTTAATGTCCTTTGCCTCACAATGACCAACCGTTAACTGATCCACACCACGCTGAAATACAAAATCAGGACGCCCGACGCTAACACCTTTTGGCTCGTTTACCGCCGTTACGCCAGTTTCTATTCGATCAAAAAGCCATTCCAGAGCTGGTCTGTAAGAATGCTCAGTAGCAACTCCTGTTGCATGAACTTCCTGTACTTTCGAAAAATATTCACGGATAATTTCGCTGGACATGCGCTTAACTCCCCCACATGGCGAAACCGTAGCTCTTTTTAAGCGTAATGCAAATGTGTAGCGCTACGCCTGCCCATCACCGCCTTCTTCGCCCTCTTCATCTTCGGTCTCGCTGATCCGCTCGACACTGACAACTTTTTCATCTTGTGCTGTCTTGAAGACTGTTACACCTTGGGTAGAGCGGCCAGCGATGCGGATGTCGGAAATCGGGCAGCGGATGAGTTGGCCGCCATCGGTTACCAGCATTACCTCGTCGGTTTCCTCAACCGGGAAGGACGAAATGAGCGGCCCGTTACGGTCGTTCACTGCCATGGCGGCGATGCCTTTGCCGCCGCGGCCGGAAACCCGGTATTCATGGCTTGAAGAGCGTTTGCCGAAGCCCTTTTCAGAGATGGTCAGGATGAACTGCTCAGAAGCGCCCATCTGAATATAGCGTTCTTCAGAAAGATGCTGGTCGTCGCCTGTCTCTTCTTCATCTGTTGTAACTTCCATCTCGTCGCCCTCCTCAGTTGCCATCATGGCACGACGGCGTTTGAGGTAGGCTGTGCGCTCCCACGCTTCCGCCTTGGACGGGTTGAGGATGGTCATGGAAATGACGTGATCGCCATCGGCCAGATTGATACCGCGAACACCTACAGAATTGCGTCCTGCAAACACCCGAATGTCGGTTACCGGGAAGCGGATTGCCTGCCCCTTGGCAGAGGTCAACAGGACAGTCGCATCTTCGGTACAGGTTTCAACACCCACAATGCCGTCGCCCTCTTCGAGCTTCATGGCGATTTTGCCATTGCGGTTGACCAGCTGGAAGTCTGAAAGCTTGTTGCGCCGCACAGTGCCGCGTGTGGTTGCAAACATGATGTTGAGATTTTCCCAGCTTTCTTCATCCTCCGGAAGCGGCATGATCGTGGTGATCGTTTCACCCTGCTGCAGTGGCAGAATATTGATCAATGCCTTGCCCCGGGCCTGAGGTGCGGCCAGCGGCAGCTTCCAGACCTTTAGCTTGTAGGCAATACCACGCGTCGAGAAGAACAACATCGGCGTATGCGTATTGGCAACAAAGACGCGTGTGACGAAATCCTCGTCCCGCGTAGACATGCCGGAACGTCCCTTCCCGCCCCTGCGCTGTGCACGATAGGTCTCAAGCGGCACGCGTTTGACATAGCCATTGTGGGATACGGTCACCACCATGTCTTCACGGGCGATGAGGTCTTCATCTTCCATGTCGAAGCCGCCATCCATGATTTCAGTACGGCGCGGCGTGGCGAACTCGTCACGCACTTCTATCAGCTCATCCGAAATGATTTTCATGACGCGAACACGGGAGGACAGAATATCGAGGAAATCGATGATTTCATCGGCAATCGCCTTCAACTCATCGCCGATTTCGTCACGACCCAAAGCTGTCAGGCGTTGCAAACGAAGATCGAGAATGGCGCGCGCCTGTTCTTCAGACAGATTATAGGTTCCGTCATCCTTGAGTTTGTGGCGCGGATCGTCAATCAACTCAATCAGGGGCGCCACATCTTTTGCAGGCCAATTGCGCTCCATCAACTGGGCACGGGCGGTTGCCGGATCTGGTGCCTTGCGGATGAGTGCAATCACTTCATCGATGTTTGCAACCGCAATCGCCAGGCCAACCAAGACATGCGCCCGAATGCGTGCCTTGTTGAGCAGGAATTTGGTACGGCGGGTCACAACCTCTTCGCGGAATGAGATGAAGGCCCGTAGCATATCGAGCAGGTTCATCTGCTCCGGCTTGCCACCATTGAGCGCCACAAAGTTACAGCCGAACGATGTTTGCAATTGTGTGAAGCGGTATAGTTGGTTCAGCACCACGTCCGGTACGGCATCCCGCTTCAACTCGATAACAACACGGTAGCCATCGCGGTCGGATTCATCGCGGATATCTGAAATGCCTTCAATGCGCTTGTCACGCACGAGTTCGGCAATTTTTTCGATCATCGAGGCCTTGTTGACCTGATAGGGAATTTCGGTAACGACAAGTGCGGACTTGTCATTGCGCATTTCTTCTACTTCAACCTTGCTCCGCATGATAACGGAACCGCGGCCCGTTTCGTAAGCAGAGCGAATACCGGAACGTCCAAGAATGGAAGCACCAGTCGGAAAATCCGGGCCAGGCATAATTTCCATAATGTCAGTAAGAGATGCAGCCGGGTCCTCAATCAGTTTGAGGCAGGCATCAATCACCTCACCCAGATTGTGCGGTGGAATGTTGGTCGCCATGCCAACCGCAATGCCACCGCCACCATTGACCAACAAGTTGGGAAACCGTGCAGGAAGGACGGTAGGTTCCCGCTCGGAATTATCGTAGTTGTCCTGAAAGTCGACTGTGTCCTTATCGATATCGGACAACAATTCATGGGCTGACTTCGCAAGACGGGATTCCGTATACCGCATCGCGGCGGCTTTATCTCCGTCTACAGAGCCGAAATTGCCCTGCCCGTCGATCAATGGCACCCGCAGTGACCAATCCTGCGCCATCCGCACCATGGCCTCGTAAATAGCACTATCACCATGCGGGTGATATTTACCGATCACATCACCGACAATACGGGCAGATTTTCTGTACGGCTTGTTCCAGTCATAGCCGTTCTCATGCATGGAATAGAGGATGCGGCGATGCACCGGTTTCAATCCGTCACGCACATCAGGCAGCGCGCGGCTGACAATCACACTCATCGCATAATCGAGATAGGACCGCTGCATTTCCTCAATAATGGAAATCGGCTTGATGTCTGATCCGCCGCCGTTATCGGAACCCGGACCTGTTGGCGTATTTGCTTCGTCTGACAAAGAATTCTTCCGCTTTTTTACCCGTTTTGAACATAACTTGATTCTGGTTCAAACTCCAATTTCAGCAGACTTTTCCCAGAACATTTTTACTCACAATTTCATATACTTAGACATTCAAACAGGATTGGTTAAAAATAATTGGGGTTACAATTGGCATTTACCCCTGATATTGCGGAATCATGTTTGAAATCGAAGCCGTCATCAACGCGTTTGCGACCCTGTTTGTAACCATTGACCCGATTGGTCTGGCGCCGATTTTTTTGGGCCTTACCGATGGTATGAACCGCTCGGAGCGGCTTTCTGTAGCGCTACGAGCCTGCATCATTGCTTTGTTTCTGATGACCCTGTTTTTGGTGGCTGGACAGGCAATTCTTGATACTATGGGTATCACTATCCATGCATTCCGTGTTGCTGGTGGTTTGCTGCTCTTCTACACGGCTTTTGAAATGGTCTATGGCAGCCGCCAGGAGCGCAAGCAAAAGGATTCCGAAAAAGCAGTCACTGCGGATCAGATCGCAAATCTGGCAGTATTTCCTTTGGCATTGCCTTTGATCGCGGGACCGGGGGCCATCTCGGCTGCAATTTTGTTGTCTTCTGAAGACCCATCCATTGAGTGGCAGTTCACGCTGTTTGGGATCATTACTGCTGTTGTGTTTCTGGTCTTTCTCGCATTCCTCGCGTCCCAACTGATTGACCGATATCTCGGCGTCACGGGCCGCATGATCCTGACAAGGCTCCTGGGTGTATTGTTAGCAGCGCTATCAGTACAGTTTGTGGTGGATGGATTGGGAGCAATGTTAAGCTAATTCATCCAATCCATCTTTTGCGCCTTCGACAACAAGTACCACGCCAGTCTCGATGAATTCCCGAGCTACAACTTTTAATCCCAAACTGGTTATTCGTTGCTCCATGGGTGAAATTTTTTCAAATGCAACTTCTATTTCGCGCCTATCAATTTGAACCCAAGGCACAAGCTCAGCTGTATCAATGACAGCATTGGCTGCCGCTGAGTAAGCGCGGGCCAGACCACCCGTACCCAGCTTCACGCCACCAAAATAGCGTGTGACAATGATGGCCGCGTCCATCAGCTCAGCGCCCATCATCGTTTTCAACACGGGCATGCCTGATGTGCCGGCGGGCTCACCGTCATCCTTGCCGATTTCCTGTATTTGCCCGTTCTCGAGCATACGCCGGAACGCTGTCACATGATGATTGGCTTTTCGGTGCTCCGCACGCAACCGCTCCAATGTCGCGTCAAACGCGTTCAGGGGAACGAGATGCGCAACAAAGCTGGATTTCTTTTCTTCGGTTTCAGCGGAGAATGCGCGGGTCACGGTCATGTAAGCCATGCCCGCAGATACACCTCACCGACCCGGCAAGTCTACCCTCATCTCCTTGCCACCCAATCCATGCACACTGTCATGCGCGCGCACAATCACCGTTTTGATGCCTTCTGGAATGCTTGCAGTGCCACTGCGTGTGAACGGTTGCTCGTCCACATGCGGGTGAGCCAGAATGCGTTTGCCGTAAATCGTACCGTCCTCTCCAACAACTTCCCAGGCGTCTGCATAGTGATCCCATCCTTCATCCGCGTGTTCTACCGTTACTGAAAAGCGGAAATCCGTGCCGCCACCGCGCACCTTTACGTCGATCACATCCACTTCGCCAGCAATACCCGTAGCAGTAGTAAAAACCAACATACCCAATGCAGAAAGTAAGCGCATCATTGTCATCTCCTTCACCATGAAACACCCGCCCTCACAATAGTTTACTGCTGTACGAACGAAGCACAAAACAATTCTTTGTGGGGTGTATCAGCCGAATACGACTTCCCTGCTTCCTGATTGGAAATCATTAAAACTGTTGATCTTCATTTGCGGTTGAGTATCGTTGCCAACAGGGGCTCAACAGGAGAACATACATGAAGAACCAGTTTGTTGCTGCCGCTACTGGCATCGCCCTTTTGATGGTTGCGCCAACTTCCGCTCAAGCCTTTTCACTGTCATTCACATGGGGAAATTTGAAGCTCTGCACCTCTGGCCGACCTAATCGGGTTGCCAATCCGAATTTCAAGCTTTCAGGCGTTCCGGAAGGAACCACCAAGATCAAATTCAAGATGGTCGACAGAAACGTTCCTAAATACAATCATGGTGGCGGTTCGGTGAAATATACAGGACAAAAAACAATCGCTCCCGGTGCCTTCAAATACAAGAGCCCTTGCCCTCCGGATGGTCGCCACACTTACGAGTGGACAGCGACGGCGATTGGCAAAGGTGGCAAGAAACTTGGCACTGCAAAATCATCCAAAAAGTATCCCTAAGTGAAATCGAAACGGGGCAGGTTCATCACGCCCCGTTTACGTTTGGACGCCAGCTGCTGACTTTGTAACACAATGTGCCTCAAACAGCGGGTTGTTGCTGTGTAGCGCAATGGATACCGCCACCAATTTCCCCTATTGGATCCACGTTTAGGGTGATAACATCTCGCTCTGGATAAAGGTTCCGAAGAATTTCTTTCGCAATTACATCGGCTTCTTTATCACCAAAATTCGCGGCAATGACACCACCATTACACAAATAATAATTCACGTAGGACGCGACAAAATCCGGTGATTGCACCCGGGTGTTTGCCGGATCAGGAACGGTCACCAACCCCATCTCGGAACCTTCAGAGTTCAATGCATTTTCAATGATGTTTCGCGTTTCAAATGCAGCCGCTGACCAGGGATCATCAGCGTAGATACGGTCCGGCACCTGAATTAGCACCTTATTCTTACCCACAAAGCGAGCCAAAGCATCGATATGATAATCTGTAACATCTTCACCGACCACTCCAGGAGCCCAGATCATTGTGTCGGCGCCATAGACTTCCAGAAGTTTTTGGGTCACAATATCTTTTGATAGTGCATTTCTATTCTTATTTATCCAACTACTTTCATGCGCAATCAGCGTTCCATACCCGTTGGTTTCCACACCGCCGGGCTCTCCCACCAACCCGTTATCAAACAGTGGCAAGTCCATGATTTCGGCAACACGTTCCGCGATACGACCATCATTAGAGTACGCTTGTTTGTTGCCCCAGCCGTTGAAGTTAAGTTGGCGGATTGCCAATTCACCTGCATCATTTCGAACAAACAGTGGCCCGCTATCACGGCACCATAAGTCATCCGTGGCCACATCCCATATTTCTATTTTGTGACTTAGAATTGCTTGAGCAGATGCCTTGAACTTCGTTGCCATCAGCATGACAACAGGCTCAAACTCGACAATCGCATTCGCGATCTCGGCAACCGATTGACGCACCATTTCGAGGAAATGACGATCGGAGTAAGCCGGGCTGTTGACCGGCCACTGCATAAACGTTCGTTCGTGTCGCTTCGCCTCATCAGGTACATAGAAACCGTCTGAATTATCGGCGTTGGTCACATTCGAAGTTCCGACCATTGATATACCACCCATGACGAATCCAGCGGATGTTTGAAAAAATTGGCGCCTATTCATGTGACGCTGTTTCTTCGCCGGAAAGTTGACCAGCATAAAACGCCAATATGAAAAGTATTGCAGGGAAGCTCGCTCCTACGATGTGTTTCAACACGTCACTGCCGATACCCGACAAAAGCACAGCAATGCCGATTGGAAACACATACCGGATTGCGATATGCGCAAGGTGGCCTAAAGCTCCCGTGATTGGCAAAACCGTCGCCAGCGTAACGCCGGCAAATGCAATGCTTGCATATTTGATTACCGTGGCTGTCCATTGGAATGAACTTTCGCCCTCGCCTGTGAGCAGTTTGTAAACCAGCGAGTTCTCTGCAAAATCTGCCAGTACCGCAACCAGCAAAGCAGTGAGGATGAGCCGGACCAGCGGACGGTTCCCCCTGGATTGAATCGATGTCACCAAAACCGCGAGACCGCCGCCAAAGAAAACCGGAAACAAGGTATCAAGGCCCAATACCAAACCCGCCGTAGTTTTTGGAACGTCTGCAATCTGCGCATTTGCTTCCAAAACCCCGCCCGTCGCCATGATCGCTGTTTCGCCGCCGGGAACAAAGGCAAGAACCAGTCCCATAAGCACGCCAATTCCGGCGGCGATTGCCAACAAGATGGATGCTTGTTGCGCAAGCTGGTGGTTGATAACGGATTTTGAACACGGATCGCTATTGGAAACCACGGTCGAATTCTTGCCCACGCTGCCGCTCTCATCCGCAGAACCCAACGGTTTCCTGGGTGCAATTGCTGCCACCGGCGCAGTCTTGTTGGACGCTTCCGCAAGGGTTTTGCGATCGCTACGCTGAAACCGGGCCCTGTCTGCTTCCGCGCGCAAGGCCCGTTTTTCTTGCTTCGCCAATTTTTTGGAAAGTGACTTCCTGGAATTCTTTTTTGCCTTGTCACTTTTGGCCATGTTCTACTCCCAACATATCATGGCCGCATCAAGCAACATTCAATCAAAACGGAATTTCGTCGTCAATATCTCCGCTTGAAGGACCTCCACCAAAGCCACCTCCGGGATTACCGCCGCCAGATGGTGCAGATTGATCAAAGCCCCCACCTGCACTCATGCCGCCGCCCTGATTGTCGCCACGACCGTCCAGCATGGTGAGATTGCCTTCATAGTTTTGCAGAACGACTTCTGTCGTGTAGCGGTCCTGACCATTCTGGTCTTGCCATTTGCGGGTCTGAAGCTTGCCTTCGAGATACACTTTGGAACCCTTGCGAAGGTATTGCTCAATCACCTTGCAAAGCCCTTCGTTAAACACAGCTACCCGGTGCCATTCGGTTTTTTCGCGACGCTCACCTGTGTTTTTGTCTCGCCATGTATCCGAAGTTGCAACGCTCAGATTGGCAATCGGACGGCCATCTTGCGTGCGGCGGATTTCCGGATCTGCTCCCAAATTCCCGACCAGAATTACCTTGTTGACACTGCCTGCCATTCTTCAAACTCCCTGAAACCGCATGTTCGGACCAAATCGTCCACAAAACTTGAATGCACCATGCACTATCACGCTTGCAAACTCGACTGCCCGCTTTATCTTTCCACACATCATAATGTAACGCCAAAAGGCGTGACATTCCATAATGTTCTTATTATGTTCTTTTTTAAATTCAGAATCAACCCCAGTGCCGATACAGGACGTCCGTAGATCACAAATGCCAGAACTCAAGCAAATCTCTGTGCGTGGTGCACGCGAGCATAACCTGAAAAATGTGGACATCGATCTTCCACGCGACCAGTTGATTGTGATCACGGGACTGTCTGGTTCCGGCAAGTCCTCACTTGCATTTGACACAATCTATGCGGAGGGCCAGCGGCGATATGTGGAAAGCTTGTCCGCCTACGCGCGCCAATTCCTGGAGATGATGCAGAAGCCCGATGTGGACCAGATTGAAGGGCTTTCGCCTGCCATTTCGATTGAACAAAAAACCACATCCAAAAATCCGCGTTCGACCGTTGGCACCGTAACCGAGATTTACGACTATATGAGGCTGCTGTTTGCGCGGGTTGGTATTCCCTATTCGCCTGCAACCGGATTACCAATCGAAAGTCAGACCGTCAGCCAGATGGTTGACCGCGTCATGACATTGGAAGAAGGCCAACGGCTCTATATTCTGGCGCCATTGGTTCAAGGCCGTAAAGGCGAATATCGCAAGGAAATGGCTGAACTCACCAAACAGGGGTTTCAACGCCTGAAGGTTGATGGTCAGTTCTATGAGATTGCTGACGTTCCACCACTCGACAAGAAATACAAGCATGACATTGATGTTGTGGTTGACCGTATCGTCGTGCGGGATGACATCGCAACACGCTTGGCGGATTCGCTTGAAACGGCCCTCAAGATATCTGACGGTCTCGCCATAGCGGAACTGGCAGACAAGCCGCTACCACCTGAAGAAACCGCTGCGGGCGGTTCCAAAAACAAGTCGCTCAATGCAACGCATGAATCGATTGTGTTTTCCGAGAAATTCGCCTGCCCGGTTTCTGGCTTCACCATCCCTGAAATCGAACCGCGCCTCTTTTCGTTCAACAATCCGTTCGGAGCTTGTCCATCTTGTGACGGGCTTGGCACTCAAAAAGGCATGGATGCCGACATGGTCGTGCCGGACGATACGCTGACGCTGAAAGGCGGCGCGATTGTACCGTGGTCGAAGTCCTCCACACCATCACCATATTATGCGCAAACTTTGCAAGCGCTCGGCAAGCATTACGGTTTCAAGCTCACAGACCAGTGGAAGGACTTGTCAGCCGAGGCTAAACAAGCCGTCTTGCATGGCACCGGCAAAACCGAAATCGAATTCGTGTATGATGACGGACTGCGCACGTATAAAACAAAGAAGAATTTTGAAGGCGTCATCCCCAATCTCGAACGGCGCTGGCGTGAGACAGATTCCTCCTGGATGCGGGAAGAGATCGAGAAATTCATGTCTTCATCTCCATGTGAAGCCTGCGGCGGCAATCGCCTGAAACCGGAGGCACTGTGTGTGAAGCTTGATGGCAAGCACATTTCAGATGTCACCACCTTCTCAATTCGCGATGCTGCCTCATGGTTTGAAAACCTGCCCTCAACCATGGATGACAAGCAGAATGAAATCGCAAGTCGTATCCTAAAGGAAATCCGCGAGCGGTTGAAATTCCTCAACGATGTGGGACTCGATTATCTTTCCCTGTCACGAAACTCCGGCACGCTTTCCGGCGGTGAGAGTCAGCGCATTCGTTTGGCCTCGCAAATCGGATCAGGCCTCACCGGTGTGCTTTATGTACTTGATGAACCTTCAATCGGCCTGCATCAACGTGACAATGCCCGATTGCTCGACACGCTTCGGCACTTGCGCGATCTCGGCAATACGGTGCTGGTCGTGGAACATGATGAGGACGCAATCCTCTCCGCCGATCATCTGGTTGATATTGGCCCGCATGCCGGCATTCATGGCGGTCAGGTGATTGCCTCCGGCACACCGTCTGATGTCATGGCAACGCCTGGGTCGATTACCGGGCAATATCTCATAGGAGAACTATCGATCCCGCTGCCGGAAACGCGCCGCAAGGGCAAAAAGGGCAAGATCGTCAAGGTCAAAGGCGCGACCGGAAATAATCTTAAAAACGTCGATGCCGAATTTCCGTTGGGCGTGTTCACCGCAGTGACGGGCGTTTCCGGTGGTGGCAAATCAACACTCCTGATTGAAACGCTTTACAAGGCTGCCGCACGACGAATTGGTTCCGCCCGCGCGGCCCCTGCCCCGCATGACCGTATTGAAGGCTTTGAACATCTCGACAAGGTCATCGACATTGACCAATCCCCGATTGGCCGCACACCGCGATCCAATCCTGCCACTTATACCGGCGCGTTCACGCCGATCCGAGAATGGTTTGCGGGCCTTCCCGAAGCAAAAGCGCGGGGCTATGCGCCGGGGCGTTTCTCGTTCAACGTCAAGGGCGGACGGTGCGAGGCCTGTCAGGGCGATGGTGTCATCAAGATCGAGATGCACTTCCTGCCCAATGTCTATGTCACGTGCGACGTCTGCAAGGGCCAACGCTACAACCGCGAAACGCTGGATGTGGTTTTCAAGGGCAAATCGATTGCCGATGTGCTGGACATGACGGTGGATGAAGCAGAAGACTTTTTCAATGCAGTGCCTTCTGTGCGGGACAAGATGTCAACGCTCAAGCGTGTGGGGCTTGGCTATATCAAGGTTGGGCAGCAGGCCACAACGCTCTCCGGCGGCGAGGCGCAACGGGTGAAGCTCGCCAAGGAACTTTCCAAACGCGCGACAGGTCGCACGCTTTACATTCTGGACGAGCCAACCACCGGTCTTCACTTCCACGACGTGGCGAAGCTGCTCGAGGTGCTGCATGAGCTCGTAGACAATGGCAATACGGTCGTGGTGATTGAGCACAATCTGGAAGTGATCAAGACCGCTGACCACATTCTTGATCTGGGTCCTGAAGGCGGCGATGGCGGCGGTGAACTGGTTGCCTCCGGCACACCGGAAGATGTGGTGAAAGTGGAACGTTCCTATACCGGGCAATTCCTGAAAGAGTTGCTGGAACGCAGACCACAAGGTGGCGGGGATAAGAGACAAGCTGCGGAGTGAATGGCGTCTGGGTGAGAGAAGCTGTCTCTCTCGAATCCAGAAAAGTGGACTTGACTGTCCACTTAACAATTATCAACCGAGGCGACAAATTCTGCTAACACAATGATTAAAGCGGCGCACTCGGAGATATATTTCCAGAAGAAGCATCACATCCTAAAATGTTGTTGTTGAAACCGATTACTTGGTTGTTTACGCACACCACATCAGTGCTCCCATTCACATCACCAATACCTGTGACACCTCCGCTTGCGTCGGTGACTGAGTTTCCAACCAGTATAACACGATTTGAAGACTCTACTGTAATTCCTGACTGGTTCGTTGCTCCTATTAGATCAAAAACACGGTTGTTCCGTATTTGAACATCATCACCCTCAAACACGAAAAGGCCAGATGCCCTGTTAGTTTCGCTAACGACGGATATTGTGTTGTCTTGGATATGAATGCCATTACCTCGTCCTGCGAAAATCCCAAAGGATCGATCAAAATTGGCACTACCTCCGGTGTTGAAAATCCTATTATTCACTATTTTGATGTTACTACCTTCGACCAGAAGCCCATGGAAGCGTGCAGCATCCACCAGTGTGTTCTCTACAACATGTCCTGATGAAGATGTAGAGAATCCAAGCAAGTAAATACCTATGTGGAACCCCCTAATATTGCCATTTCGTAGCGTGATATTTTTTCTACCATTTGCAAAAACACCATTGGCGTTGGTCCCAGGACCAGCTGCTGCACCGCCAAGCTTCCATCCATTGAAATCAATTGTAACATTGTTGGTATTGATTGTGATCGCATTGCCAGTGGTGATGTTCGTTGTCAGATCACGTTTCAGACAATAGACACCCTGCGCTGTGATGGTTGCGGGTAGTGATGTGATCTCTGTACATTCAGTGGTTTCTGCTTGTGATGATGTTGAATAAAAAGCAAGTACCGCAGCCGCAAAAGCCACGCTAGTAAGTATTTTTATCATGTTTTTATACCCATAATATTAATCTCAATAATTATCTAGTAAGATTTCAAACAACTTATGTTAAGTCAATACCTGTATAAATAGCGCTTCCACTTTGAGATGAATGCTGCCGTTCATTAAAAAACATTTCTCCGCCCCGAAATCCCCTTGCACACTTTCTCGCATGGATTGTAACCTCGCCAATGCGAAGAACATGGACGCACTTGCGCAGATTGTTGCTAGGGGCTTTAACAAACCTGTTCAATTGAACGATGCCCCTCTCGAGAAAACCTTCATTTCTTTCTTTTACCGAAGCTTTACCCCCGTTGTGTAACATCAAACTTGTTCTTTTGCGCAAACACGTGAGGTGACATTGGCGATATCAACGGCATTTGGCTTGAGTGTGTTTCTTGCCCTGTTCTTCGGAATGCAATGGCGGAACGCCATGCGGTGGCGGTATCTTTCTGAGACCTATGCAAGCGACCATTCCACTGTGCTTGAAAATCGCAAGTTGCAGAACGCCATTTTGTTGGGTCTTGGTGGCTACAATTCCTTGAAGGGAATCGTGAACATAGGAGTTTCAAAGTCTGGCATTGCCTTGAGTATCTTGAAGCCGTTTTCATTGTTTCATGCGCCGCTGTTCATTCCCTTCAGCGATATCCGTGGTTGGAGCACGACCTGGTATATTGATGGCAAGTCGTCAGAGCTCAATTTGACGAATGCACCTGACGTGAAAATCGTCATGCCCCGAGAACAGGTTGAATGGATCAGAAGCTATTCAGGTGGCGCGATGCAGCTTAGTGATGAGAGCCCGCCGCAAGGAAAAGCAGGCCGAGGTGCCTATTTCTTTGTGCTTATAAACGCCATTATTGCGCTCATAGCATTGGCGTATCTGGGGTGGCAGGCACTCGCTTATCTGTTTGTCTAATTTTTGCATTCGCTGAGCTTGTGACGACTATTTCGAAATTCTTTTCCCCGCCCCAAATTCTTTGCCCACACTTTTGGCATGGATTGGAACCTCGCCATTGAGAAGAACAGGGCTGCACTCACGCAGATTGTTGTGGGGTTGTTTAAACTGGTGGGGACTTCTTTGTCTTCGTCGGCGCATCCGCCCCGACGCCCGTCTCTCGACGAACCCTGTTCGTCTGCCGACCAATGGTTCACGAACTGCGCCGCGCTTACGCGCAAGGCTTGTCTTGCCACGGAGAGAGATTGCCAAGATGCAAGAACGAACAGCCACACTCCGTCATCCTCGCCTTTATGGCGGAGATCCATTCCTGAGGCCTCGAATTCCACTG
>JASJDO010000005.1 GCA_030065115.1 Rhizobiaceae bacterium
CATCGTCAATGTGCACGACCAGATGCTGGGTGTCCGCATAACCCATGAAGAAGTTCGCGAAATCCTCTCAGAGTTCGGACCCGAATTTGATATCGTCGGCAGACTGACTGCCAACCGCAGCAAAATCAGCCCGTCCATGAAAAACACAATCGTACAATGCTGCCAGCTTGTCATGGTAAGTGACCGCGAAGTTGTAAAGCCTGAACAAAACCGGGTTCAGCAAATCGGCCTCGCTCTTGGCTTTGACCAAACCGAAATTGAAGACCTCGTTGCATCGGCAGGCCTATGACATCCTTTTCAAAATCCAGACTTGAAAGCTCAACTGGCGCTTCTCTTGCGATTTACTCCTGGCCGAGCAACAATCCGCCCAAAGGCATAGTGCACATCAATCACGGCATGTCAGAGCATTGCGCCCGCTATGACCGGTTTGCGAGTTCCCTCAATGACGCCGGTTACCATGTAATTGCCCACGATCATCGCGGCCATGGCGAAACAAATGCGCCCGATACACACCAGGGGTTGTTCGCCAAAACGGATGGCTGGCACAAGGTGCTGGCAGATGTGGCAGCGGTCAACAGTCATGCGAAGGAAATCTGGCCCGACCTTCCCGTTGTCTATTTCGGCCATTCCATGGGGTCGATCATTGGATTGAATTATTGCATCCGACATTCAGACACGATTGACGCTGCCGCGCTTTGGAATTCCGGCGTTGATGGCGGACCGCTGCTCTCAATCTATTCATTCCTGCTGGGCATCGAACGGATGTTCAAGGGTTCAGACGTGCCGAGCGACATTGCCCGCAAGCTGACATTTGAAACCTGGAACAAGGAATTCAAACCCAACAGAACAGAGTCGGACTGGCTGTCGCGAGACGAGGCGGAAGTCGACAAATACATTGCGGACCCGCTTTGCGGGTTCGATGCATGCAACGGACTTTGGCGCGATCTGCTGGAGGGCATCAGAATCAGTGGCAATGACGCGGAACTGGGCAAGATCCGAAACGACCTACCAATGCATTTGCAAGCAGGCGGCAAAGACCCCTGCTCCGACAAGGGCAAGGCTGTCGAGCGGGTGTATAACCGTTTGAAGCAAACGGGCGTAAAAGATGTTTCCTATGTGCTGCATGATGAAAACCGCCATGAGTCTCTAAACGAGTTGAACCGCGACAGGGTGACAACGGACTTTATTGCCTGGCTCGATGAGCGCTTTGAGAAATGACCCTCCCGCTCGAAGGCCTGCTGGTTATCGCCATTGAGCAGGCGGTGGCTGCGCCTTTGTGCACGGCGCGACTCGCGGATGCCGGTGCAAGGGTCATCAAGATCGAGCGTGCCGAAGGCGATTTTGCGCGTGGTTACGACACAGCAGCCAAAGGCGATAGTTCCTATTTCGCCTGGCTCAATCAGGGCAAAGAGTCGGTCGTTCTCAATTACCGAGAGCCGGAGGGCAAAGCGCTGCTAGAAGCATTGATGGCAAACGCGGATGTGCTGGTACAAAACATGGCACCCGGCGCATTGGAGCGCGCTGGCTTCGGCTCCGCTGGATTGCGGGACAAGCATCCGCGTTTGATTACCTGCGATATCACCGGTTATGGTGAGAGCGAAGAGCTTGCAGCAATGAAAGCCTATGACTTGCTGGTACAGGCGGAAAGCGGACTGGTTTCCGTTTCCGGCGGGCCGAACGAGCTGGGACGCATTGGCGTGTCAGTGTGCGATATCGGTGCGGGCATGACGGCCCATGCCGCCATTCTCGAAGCGCTCATTCAGCGAGGTATCACGGGCAAAGGCTCCGGCATCGGCACATCACTCTTTGAAGTGGCTGCGGAATGGATGGCTGTGCCGCTCATCCACGCCGAGTATGGCAGTGGCGCCCCCAAACGCGTGGGTCTCAACCACCCCTCTATCGCGCCCTATGGCGCATATAAAACCAGCGATGGTGACGAGACGCTAATCTCCATCCAGAATGAGCGGGAATGGCACATCCTTTGCGAAGATGTTCTAGGGCAGAAAGAATTGGCAACCGACCCGCGCTTTGCTTCCAACAACCAGCGGGTAGAAAACCGACCCGCGCTTGATGAGGCGCTATTGGCAATCATGCGGGCAATGACTTCAACCACATTCCGCGAGAAGCTTGCAAGGCATGGCATCGCGTTTGGTGCTGTGAACTCCGTTGACGACCTCTCCAAGCACAACGCCCTGCGAGGCCGCGAGATTGAAACCTCAAGCGGGGAAACCCTCACTCTCCCCGCACCACCTGTGCGCTGGGCGTTACAACCGCGCACCTCTGCCGGTCCTATACCAAAAATTGGGGAACACACCGAAACAATCCGCAACGAGTTTCTGGGTTGATTAATCCGCCACCCTTTGCAGTAATGGAATGAAATCAATTGCATGGGTGGGCATGATGGACGAAAGCAACGACGAAAAACCAAAAGGCTGGCCAGTCAAGCGAATAACATCGGACGATATTCCATACTGGCTGAAATGCCTTCTCATCCTAATCGCCGCAGTATTGGTGGTCTTTCTGGTTCCGGCGTTGGTTGGCGGGATACTTTACCTATCATCGGACATCTTATCCGCCTATGTAACTGGCACAGATTCAAGCAGCATCCGCAGCTCTATTTTGCTGCTTTCAGCACTGCTAGGTTCTGTCGGTGTTCCTCTCTTTATATGGCGCACAATTATAGCAGCACAGCAATCCGAAACCGCCCGCGATCGCTCCTATACTGAACTGTTCACAAAGGCAGTGGAACAATTGGGGGCAGAAAAACCTGCTAAAAGAATAGTAGAAGGGATTGATGGTGATCCCACCACTGTTGACGATTTCGTACCCAATATAGAAGTGCGTATTGGTGCCATCTTCGCACTAGAGCGCATTATGAATGATAGCGAGAAGGATGCTCCTGCCATTGTCGACACGCTCGCAGCTTATGTACGTGAGAATTGCGGCAAGCCAACTTTGGAATGTAAGATTCCAGAACAAGAAGGTGATCAATCTACCGCTGACTGGATGAAAGCAATCGCAGATTATGTAGGGGACCGATGGCAACCAGATGATGGCACTTTACATGCACGCGCCAAAGCCTTGAAAGAAAACCTAATCGTGAACCGATCTGACATCAAAACCGCTCTTACCGTGCTTGGCAGACGACCGCTACACCTAAAAGATCCGAAGAATTTTGAATCTTCAAAGACTAAACGACCAGACCTGAGAGCCGTCAACTTTCAAGGCTGGGACCTATCAGGTTTTGATCTTTCTTACTGCGATCTGACAAATGCAAAGATGCAAGGTGCAGACCTAACCTACGCAAAGATGCAAGGCGCAGACATATCCATCGCAAAGATACAGGGCGCAAACTTGTTCGGTGCAAAGATGCAGGGCGCAGATCTATCTTACACAAATATGCAGTGCGCAGACATATCATTCACAGAGATGCAGGATGCAAGCCTATTAGACGCAAATATGCAGGGCGCAGACCTAACCTTCGCAAATATGCAGGGCGCAGACATATCATTCACAGAGATGCAGGGCTCGAACCTATCAGAAGCAGAAATGCAAGGCGTAAACCTACGCCACGTAAAGATGCAGGATGTTCAAATAACCTCGGCGCGGAAAGCAGCCGCCTCGGTGATTTGGTTTGATTTTACGGAAACTAAGTTTGAAATGGATACCTTACAAGAGCAACTACTCGAAATGTTTGGACACCAGAACAACACCATCACTACGCTTCCAGAAAACATGGATCGACCTGAACATTGGTCAATAGCAGACTTAGACACCACCGAAGGCTACGAGCAATACAATCGCGAATGGGAAGCTTTCAAAAAGAAGATGGGGGTTGAGTAGTGAAATCTCTACTCGCTCCGTCATCCCGGTTGCCATGCAAATAGCCTGTCCCGGACTTGAACCGGGAAGATCCATTCGCTTCAGCAATGCATTGCAAAAAGAAGTTTTATTCTGACGCGAAGACATTGGATCCCGGCTCGCTGTTGCGGAGGCATTGGATCCCGGCTCGCTGGAGCAGCCGGGATGACGCAACTTCGAGTTTCTAATCCGCTACTATCTTCGGATCATTCACCTCATGCGCTTTCTGAGCCAGAAGACGCTTCTGGTATTGGCTCTGGACCACATCCACCGCGATCAGGAAGACCAGCACGAAGTAGAAGGTCGTTTTTGACATCGCTTCAACCGGATACCCAAACAGTTTGATATGTGCGAGATGCCCACCTTCTGACACCAGCAAGATACCTACGATAAACAGGATGAAGAGACCCAGCACCTCATACATGCGGTTTTGCTTCAAAAACTCTGCCACATGATCCGCCATGATGATCATCAACGCGCCGGTCACGATGATCGCGATCGCCATGATGAGAAATTCACTCGATAGCAACATTCCACCAAAACCTGCCTCCGAAGGCGTTCCGGCCAATGCAATAGCAGACAGAATAGAATCGAACGAGAAGATCAGGTTCATAAGAACAATGGCCGCAACAACGGCCACAACTGACTTCGCGCCGCCCTCTTCCTTGTCGATATGATGCACGGAAAGCATGTGTGTGATTTCCTTCACCGCCGTCCACATGATGAAGGCACCGCCGAACAAAACAATGAGAGCATGGCCAGAGAATTCACCCACAAACCAGCCTTTGAAATCAATCTTGAAAAGTGAGTCCTGAAACAGGCTGATTGCCTGCACAACGACGAACAGGAGAATGATCCGCAGCACAATCGCCATGCCAATGCCAAGTTGGCGAACACGGCGTTGGCTTTCCACAGGTGCGCGTTTGGACTCGATTGCAACATATAAAAGATTGTCAAATCCGAGCACCAGTTGAAGCAATATCAACATTAACAAAGTGAGCAAATTATCGATAGAAAGCAGTTCCAACATCCGATTCTCCCCTAAAACTGTGCCGAAATAACACAAAAATATGTGTCTGTGACACCCCCATGGTTACCAAACACTTTCCAGAAACTTCCAATTGTCCCGAATTGAAAGGGTTTATTTACTACACCCCGTGAATTGCGTCCCAAAAGCGGATTTTCCCTGTATCAAACCGTGATGATTAACAGGTTCATTATAGATGGCCTGTACATTCTAACGAAAAATTGGCTGAGGCACTTTAGCGGGGACTTCTAAAAGTGAGCACAAAACTAGTAATCATGGCAGGCTTGGCAGTTGCCTTTGGGGGCGCGAGTTACTTTGCCGGAAACACCTATCTGGAGAACCAGACACAGGCGCGTATCTCCGCATTGGAAAGTCAGCGCAAGCCGGTCCAGGAAATCGATCTAGCAAAATTAGTCGTTGCCAAGGAAGAGCTGAAGTTTGGCATGGAGATCACTGAAGATATGGTGAAGCTCGTCGACTGGCCACAGGAAGCTTTCCCGGAAGGTGCATTTTCATCCATCGAAGAAATGTCTGCTGATGGCGTTCGCCGCGCGATTGTGGCAATTCAGCCAGGCGAACCTGTTATTGCTTCCAAGCTGACCGGCAAAAACGGACGCGCCGGCCTTGCCGGACTGATTGCTGAGGGCAAGCGTGCGGTTACGATTCCAGTCGATTCTGTAAAAGGTGTCGGCGGCTTTATCCAGCCAGGTGACTACGTTGATATTATCCTGACCCGCGAAGTCGAAAGTGAAGACTTCCAGCGTGAAGAGTCTGTTGCGAAGATCATGATGGAGAATGTCAAGGTTCTTACAGTCGATCAGGAAGCAGGTTCACGGTCTGGAACTGCACGGATTGCAAGCTCGGTTACACTGGAAACCGATACCAAAGGCGCGCAAAAAATCGCCCTGGCATTGAATGTTGGTCGTCTTTCCTTGTTGCTGAGAAGCGCAGGCGATACTCAATCTTCTGATACGGGCGAGCTTTCCGCAAATAATCTTGATGGCAAGCAGCAGGATGATGGCGGCGTCTTCTCGTTCTTGTCGCAGAAACCAACAACCAAATCGATCAGAGTGATCATGGGCGATGAAATTCGCGATCACACTGTGAATATTGAACAGCCGGAACAATAAGAACAATAAAAACATAGCGCTAAGGGCTAGGCTTAAGATGAAAAACACACGCTGGGGACAAATCCACATGATTTCGAAAGCAGTCAAGGCAGCACTGGTAGCCACAACATTGGCCACCGCTGCAGTCGGCACAATTGCCGCTCCCGCATGGGCAGAGAGTGGTGTCATTACGGTTGTCGCGTCACAAAACGCAAAAATCGTTAAGATCACGCAAGCGAAACCGAAAACTGTTCGCACAACAGCCTCATTTAATGAGATTGTGGTCGGTGATCCCGAAGTTGCAACTGTCAGTCCTTTGACTGACCGTTCATTTTACATTGTCGGCACAAAGCCAGGCTCAACAGGCATCGCTCTATACGGTGAGAACAATGAGCTGGTTGGCGTGCTCGATGTTGAAGTCGGACCAAATACCAACCAACTAAATGCAGCGCTTAAAGAGGCCCTGCCCGGTTCAAACGTTTCTGCATCTTCAACCAACGGCAAGGTGATCATCAAGGGTAACGCAAGAAGCTCTGTTGCAGCCAAAAAGGCGCAGGCAATTGCGCAAAAGTTCGATCCAGAGCCAATCAACGCGGTAAAAGTTGAGGGTTCTCAGCAGGTTAAGCTCGAGGTTCGCTTCATTGAAGCGCAGCGCGAGCGCGGAAAAGAACTGGGTGTATCCACCAATATCGGACGCAATTCTCCTGGCACGCTAATTGGCAACTCGACAAACCTTACTGCACCAAGAGGTGACAACTTAAACCAAGTCGCCGACGGCAATGGCAATGAATTGTTCGCCCTGGCCGATCTGATCTCCGGTTCTGCTCCCTTCGGGCAGTTTGTTGCCAGTATTCTGCGAGGTGGCATCGACATCGATGTGTTCATTCAATCGCTTGAGGAACGTGGTGTTGCAAGACGCCTTGCAGAGCCAAACCTTGTTGCATTGTCAGGTGACACGGCAAGTTTTCTTGCAGGTGGAGAATTCCCGATTCCTGTCGGCCAGGACGAAGGCAAAGTTACAATTGAATTCAAGGAGTTTGGTGTGGGGCTCGAGTTCACGCCAACGGTTCTGGACAACGGTTTGATCAACCTAAAACTTGCGCCTGAAGTCTCACAGCTTGACTTCACCAATGCATTTCAGATTTTTGACCGCGGCCCGCCAATCCCGGCACTTGTGACGCGTAAAGCGCAAACAACACTTGAATTGCGTGATGGACAAAGCTTTGTACTGGGTGGACTTTTACAAAAAACAAACAGCACCAGCAAACGCCAGGTTCCATGGTTGTCCGATGTGCCAATCTTGGGTGCCCTATTCCGTTCTGCTTCATATCAGAAGAATGAAACAGATCTGGTGATCATTGTAACACCGCGCTTGGTAAAACCACTTACACCTGGGCAGGTTCCTGCAACACCATTGGATGCAACCGCACCAGCAAATGATATCGATCTGTTCGTGAATGGCGACACCGAGGTGAGCCGTGCCCATTTGCGGAAACTTGCAGAGGCACGTTCCGGCACATTGAAGTCTGGTCACGTGATTGAGTTGGAGTAAATCATGTTTAAAAACAAATATCTAACAACTGCATCACTACTCGCACTGTTAACCGCTGCCGGATGTCAAAGCCAACAGTTTGAAGCCGATTATGGCTACCGCGAACGCATCAAGGATTATCACAGCCGCCATGAGGGCATAACAACCCACGCTGGTGATCAACTCGCTGTCAACGAAGCGCAGATGGTTTCTGATCCTTGGAAGAGTCGCGCTGACAATACGCACCTGCATGGCAACGGCAAGCGGATTGCTGATGCGGTGACCCGTTATGAGAACAACGGCAAGGAAAAAATCGAAATCGGTGGGCCGGTGGGTGCCGCACCGGGTTTGCCATCTGGGCAACAATAAGCTGGGTCGAAACAAGAACAATAACAATCGGGGATGGGGACAATGTCTTCGAAAGATAAAACAGACGACACAATAAACAGACTGGTGATGGTGTCACAGGATAACGAATTGATATCCTTGGCAAAAGCCGCCATTCCTACAACTGAAAAGCAATCCATGGATGTGATCCAGAAACCGGTTGCAGAACTCGCACACATGATGCGGGATCTCGAAGCTTCCGCCCTGATTATCGACATCGATGCCTCCAAGGTTGAAGACTTTGAAAATCTTCAAAAAGTGAAACGCATGGCGGGTCAAAACACGCCAATCATCGTGATTTCACACAACTTCAGCCCTGCTGCAGCTCGCATCTTGATCCAGCTCAAGGTTTCAGACTTCTTGGTCAAGCCAGTACAAACCTCAGATCTCGTGCGATCATGCAATAACTCGTTGAAAATCAACACAGAAGAAGCACAGGTTGATCCCCAGTTCATGTGTTTCTTGCCTGCAGCTGGCGGCGTGGGAACGACTTCCCTCGCCATTGAGACAGCCTCAATTTTGAATGCGCACGGGCAAAATCTCGGACGCACTACGTGTATTGTGGATTTGAATTTCCAGCATGGTTCATGCGCAGAATATCTTGATATCGAGCCGCGCTTCGACATTTCCGAGATCGAAAATTCACCTGAGCGTCTGGACCGTCAGCTACTGGACGTGATGCTGTCCAAACACTCAACCGGTCTCTCCGTCATTGGCGCTCCCAACCGCCCAGCAGAAATGCGATCGTTCAAGGGTGCGTTGGTAGTTCGACTACTGGATTTGGTTTCTGCATATTTTGACAACGTGGTCATCGACCTTCCGCGAACCTGGTTCCCTTGGACAGAAACCGTGATGAGCGGATCGGACAAAGTATTCGTTGTTGCAGATATGACGGTGCCATCCATCCGCCATTCACATCGAATTGTGCAAGCAATTCAGGAACGTGTTGGCAAGCAAACAGCACCACAAGTAATCGTCAACCGGATGGATTTCCGCAACAATGCCGGTGGTTTGAACGCCAGTGATGTGGAAGATTCATTGGGAGAATATTATGCCGGCGGCGTGCCAAACAATTATCGCCTGGTTCGCGATGCAGTAGACCGTGGCGTCACACTCGGAGAGATTGAAGCCGGAAACAATGTGACCAATGCTTTGTCCAGAATTGTCCTTGCAGGCGAAATGGAACTTGAAGATCCGAAATCAAAGTCCGGACTCTTTTCGTTGGGCAAGAACCTCCTGAAACGCAAAGCCGGATAGTCAGATGAACAATCGTTTTTCAGCAATTCAGTCATTTGATGATGATTTAGACTTCGAACCTCAATCCGCTCCAGCGCCGGAGGCACCAGCCGAGATACCTGTCTTGGCCGAGGAAGACACACCTCCCCTGGCGCCAGAAGACATTCCTGAATCAGTCAAACAGCAAAAACCACTGACGATTGACGAAATCAGTGTGAAAGATGCGACCCCTGCACAGCAGAAAATTCTGGATGCGAAGGTGAAACTGCACCGCCAGATGCTCGAAGAATTCAACCTTGTTGCGCTGGAAGAATTACCACGTGACGAATTGGTCAAGGAAATCCACAAATTCGTCTCAGACTACGTTGCAAAAGAGCGCTTGGCACTCAACACAACTGAGTTGGAAGATTTTGTAGGTACCGTTGTCGATGAAATGACTGGATTGGGACCTCTCGAACCACTCATGCGAAACGATGACATTTCGGATATCCTGATCAACGGCCCGAACAATTGTTTCGCGGAAATCAAGGGCGTGCTGCAACCGATCAACATTCCGTTCAAGGATGAAGACCACCTTTTGCGCATCATTCAAAAGATTGTCGCGCATGTGGGCCGCCGCATCGATGAATCGAACCCCATGTGTGATGCGCGCATGCCAGACGGTTCCCGCTTTAACGCGGCAATTCGGCCTATCACCATTGATGGACCATTAGTCTCCATACGTAAGTTTAAAGAAGACAAACTCACACTGGAAAAACTAGTCGAGTTTAACGCAATTGCACCGCAAATGGCTGAAACGATGCGCCACGCGGTTGCAGCGCGAAAGACCACCATCATTTCAGGTGGTACCGGTACTGGTAAAACCACGATGCTCAACGCTTTGTCCGCGTTTATCAATCCCTCAGAGCGCGTTCTTACCATTGAAGACGCGGCTGAATTGAACTTGCAGATCCCTCACGTCGGACGCATGGAAACCCGTCCTCCCAACAATGAGGGCAATGGCGAGATCAAACAGCGCGATCTGGTTAAAAACGCCCTGCGTATGCGCCCTGACCGCGTGATTCTGGGTGAGGTTCGTGGCGAAGAGTGTTTCGATATGCTTCAGGCAATGAACACCGGTCACGAAGGATCAATGGCGACAATCCACTCCAATACTTGCCGGGATGCTATTTCCCGTATGGAACAAATGCTCGGTATGACAGGTATGCCGATGACGGTCGCTTCGATCCGAAGTCAGATCGCAGGAGCTGTTCACCTGATCACTCAGTTGACACGCCTTTCAGATGGTCAACGCAAAACAACATCCATCTCAGAAATCACCGGGATGGAAGGTGACATTATTCAAATGCAGGAAATCTTCCGTTTCAAGCGCACCGGCTTGACAGAAGAAGGAAAAATTCTTGGACATTTTGAAGCAACAGGGGTTCGTCCACGCTTTCTAGAAGAGTTGAAAGCCATGGGCATTGAGCTTCCAGGCGAATTTTTTGAGCCAGGCGTCGAACTCAAATGACCGCATTTTTCGAAAACGGGTTCACTCCCCTTCACGCAATGATCCTCGCCTCAGCCTTGTTCGCCGTGGTCATGGTTGAACTCGGATATATGGTATTTTCAAGCGGTGAAGCGAGCAAGAAACGCATCAACCGCCGCATGGATGCTGAGAGAGATAAAGGTAAAGTCAGTCAAAAGCATATTCTCACCCAATTGAGAAAAGAACGAGGCCTAAACGAAGACGGCAGCTTCATTATGCCAATGAAGAGGCTTAACCGCCTCATTACCCGGTCTGGATTGACTTTGGGACTTAAGAAGCTCGGTTTTTTCTATCTTTTATATCTAATCGGGATCAATGGCGCAGTATTGGTCTACTGGCAATCGATCCAGGCTTCTTTGATATTCTTCCCGCTTCTTTCGTTCGGATTACCAATCATGTGGCTGAAGCGAAGAGCTGCAAAAAAGACTGCCCTCTTTGCATCACAACTGCCAGAAGCTATTGATCTTATTACAAGAAGTTTGAAAGCCGGTCACCCGACGGCAGTTGCAGTGACCATGGTTGCACGCGAAATGCCCGACCCAATCGGTACCGAGTTCGGAATCGTATCAGATGAGGTAACCTATGGTTCTGATCTCATCACAGCACTCAAAAACATGCATGAGCGTGTGGATTTACCTGACTTGTCGCTTCTGATCTCGTCCGTATCCATTCAATCGACAACAGGTGGTAACTTGCGGGAAATTCTTGAAGGTCTCTCTTCTGTGATCCGTGATCGCGCAAAGATGAAACTGAAGATCAAAGCGATTTCGGCGGAAGGCCGCATGTCTGCACTCTTCTTGAGTGCGATGCCGGTAATGCTGTTTGGCGCGCTTAACTTTCTGTTGCCTCACTACTATGGCGAGATTTGGGGCGAGAGCCTGCTATGGAAATACATGGCGATTTTGGGAACCTGGCTTGGAATGGGCAACCTGATCATCATGAAAATGGTTTCATTCAAGTTCTGATCGGAAAAATCATGCAAAATCTTTTGTCAAATTTCGATCCCTTACTGCTTTTGAGTGCCGTTGGCGCCATGGCAATATTCACCATGGCCTACGTGGCGTTTCAGTTCTTTTCTCAAAACAAGAACCGCTCAGAGGTAAAAAAACGCCTCGATCTCAAGCAGCACACCGAACACTTGGCCAGTGAGACCGAAAAAGGCTCCAAGCCACCGCAAAAGCGCAAACAGATCTCCTCAAGTGTCGCGAAAAAGGCCAACGATTTCTATTCAAGCTCTGATCCCAATTCAGTTAAGAAGCTCAGAATGATGTTAATTCAGGGCGGCTTCGTTAATCCCAATGCAGTTGGTTACTTTATCGCTGCCCGTTTTGGTGGCGCAGCGCTTGGATTGATTGCCGGTGTCCTGACTGCGATATTCGGAATGACATCATACAGTACAGGTCATCAGGCTGGTGCGGTTGTCGCTTTTGTGGCGATTGGCTACTTCCTGCCGAATATCTATCTGAGACGTAGGACGTCTCAACTTGAAACCTCCAACCGTCAGGGCTTCCCGGATATTCTCGATTTGATGGTCGTTTCTGCGGAAGCTGGATTGACGATGGAAGCTTCGATCGAACGTATTAGCGCCGAAATCAAGGACATTTATCCAAACCTGGCAATGCAGCTTAACCTGGCGTCGCTGGAAATCCGTGCTGGCCGACCCATTGATCAGGCTATCCGCGCATTTGGTGAGCGTCTCAATCTTGAGGAAGTGAAAGGCTTCGCGACCATGATCCAGCAGGCTAAGGAGCTTGGAACAAGCGTCTCGGATGCTTTGCGCGTTTATTCAGATGAGATGCGTCACAAGAGAATGATGAAGGCTGAAGAGAAGGCCTATTCCCTGCCCGCCAAGATGTCGATCCCGGTCACAGTGTTCATTCTGCCGATTGTTATTGGCATCGCAATCATCCCGACAATTGTTCGCTGGAACATTTAGAACAAGCGAACGATCAACCTTTTTAACAAAGCGGGCCCATTGCCCGCTTTTTGTTTGCACGGCAGAGTTCTTTCAATCACGCAAGCAGAAGCCTCTTGTCGTTGAGGTCAAATTGCGGAAAAAGAAAATAAAATTTAACCAATCTGCTGAGCGTTGTTTTAAGAAACTCTCTGTAGAGTGGACCCAACAATAATAATAAATACAATTGGGGAAGCTCATGGAAATGCGGGCAACACGCGTAATTGCGGCAGCTCTTTTTGCCAGTGTCTTGGCAGGGTGCTCAACAACAAATCTTACAGCACATTCATCAGCATTTGATCACAAGGACGTTGATCAGGTTGACAATGTACATATGGATGACGACGACCGTGGTGTACGCTTTCGTCCACGAGCAGATCATGTCTCACTAAAAGGTGATGGATCTAGGGCATTCCTCGTTTCCGGACAGGAACACTTCAAGCAGCAAAACTTTGGCCTGGCGGAAGAAAGCTTCCGAAAAGCAGTCGAGGCAAGAACCGACAGCCCAGGCGCTTGGCTTGGTCTGGCAGCATCACTCGATCAACTAGGCAAATTCCGTGAAGCCGACACCGCCTACAAGCAGGTATCATTGCTGAAGTCCAACAATGCTCGGGTTTACAACAACTGGGGATACTCATTCCTGTTGCGCGGCGACTATCAAAAAGCCCGAACTTATCTGAACCGGGCACAAACCATCGATCCGAACCTGGAAGAAGTGCAGGGAAATCTGCATCTTCTCGAGAAGACAATAAGCGGCTGAATTCCGGTTTTTGGGGCAACCGGCACCGTAAACGAAACACTAACCAGAGCATAAAAATTGAAAGAACTATCTTAGCTGGAAGATAAATTTTTTTCTGTAACGTGGCGTCACATTCTTTTGCGGCGCATGCCACAAATGACACCTAGGAAAAGAAAAATGAAGAAACTAGCCTCATTTCTGAAAAGTACCAGCGGTAACGTTGCAATCACAACCGCCCTACTCATGTTCCCGCTTATGACGGGCATTGCTGCAACTGTAGACTTCTCAAACTACGTCAGCCAACGAAGCAAGGTTCAAAACGCAACCGATGCTGCGGCACTTGCGGCGGCGAAAGAGTTGGAGACAGCGCCCAACTCCACTGAGGAGAGTTTGAAGACATATGCAACAAACTTCTTCAATTCCAACGTGGGCCAGGAGATCGATCCAAACAATTATACACTGAATCTTAGTCTGATCCCAGGCAACCCCGATCCATCCGCACCAGCGAATGAGCAACAGGATCGTGTGAATGTGACCGTGGATTTTAAGTATGACACAATTTTCTATGGCATCCTTTCCAGAGAATCGATTGAAGGTGAAATTAAATCCTTCGTTACACTCGGCAACCGTACAGTAGAAGTGGCACTGGTTCTCGACAACTCAGGCTCTATGAGTGGCTCCCGCATCAGCACCTTGCGCACTGAAGCCAAGAATCTGGTTGACATCGTTCATAACTCAGCCTCCCTTTCGACATTGGTTGATCCGGTGCAGTTCTCAATTGTTCCATTCTCCGGAACAGTGAACATCGGCACAAACAACAGAAACGAAAGCTGGTTGGACCAAAGAGGATATGCCGATCCCCACCACGAGAATTTTGATTGGGACACATACCGCACTAACAATTCTACACGCTACCAAGAGAGCGGCGGAGTACGCTATGGCTTCCAAGAAAGTGTGAACGGCAGCTGGCAGTGGAAAACCCGCTGGGATGTGTTCGACATGGTCGGCACGCAATGGGGTGGATGCGTTGAGATGCGCCCATGGCCACATAATGTTTTGGACACAAGTGCCAATGCAATTCAAAGTTACAGTGGCGTTAGAAACTCTATGGATGCAGATAATGATGGTCAAAATGACGGTCATAACGCATTGTTCGTACCCTATTTCGCCCCAGACGAGCCAAACTACTTCTATGCACGAGAAGAAGACGATGACGTAACCAACTTCGGTTTTGCTCCCGATGTTGAACACAGAATTGATGATGACTCGTACAGGAACGATTATCTGTACGATTTTCAGGACTATAATCCGAGCAACCCTAATCAGCGGATCCAGCTCTATACCAACGACAATTCTGGCAATCCAGCCTTTGGACGGCGCAACAGTGACCGCCAAATTGAACGCACAAACTTCATGTTCAAGTACCAAAGGAACATTCAATTAAATGGTAGCCTGAACAGTTCGCACGGTCCGAATGACGGTTGTCGCACCAGACCAATCACGGAATTGTCTACGAGCCGTGATGACATCAAGAACGAAATTGGTCGTATGCAGGCAAGTGGCACAACCAACATCCAACAAGGTCTGACCTGGGGATGGCGTACTCTGTCTGAGCGAGCACCTTTTACAGGCGGACGTCCTATTGATGAGCTTAAAAACTTGAAGTTCATCGTTTTGTTGACGGATGGTAACAACTTCTACAGCACGGACGGCGATTCTACGCCAAACCAGACCGCTTATGGTGCCTGGGGTTATGCAAGGGTAGAGGGTCAGCAGAATCTGCGTAATCCATTGACCAATACGCATACCTCAAACCGTTGGATTGAAGGGCTTGAATCTGCAGATCTTGCCGACACAATCTACACTGCCGGAACGTTTGACCTTACACCTGAGTCAAACAATGATTTCGAGAAGATCATGAATGCGCACACCAATCAGGCATGTGTGAACATCAAAAATGACGGCGTCTCTATATATGCAGTTGCATTTGCGGTTCCACAAACGGGTGGTGTTCGCCAGTTGCTACAGGCTTGTGCGGGTTCTGGTATAAGACCGGATGGTTCGCCAGTGGTTGCTGATGGGACGTTCTACTTTGATGTGGATCAGGGTGGCCTAGCCGCAGCATTCGAAGACATTGCAAGGCAAATCACAAACCTGCGCCTATCTGGTTAATCTCTTAGGCACACGGAAATCAAAAAGGCCCGGTTTATCCGGGCCTTTTTTATGTCTTCAAGCGGCTGGCAAATCCCACACTTGCCACAACGACCAGACTTCCAATGACCTGGATAACGCTAAGGCGTTCATCAAACAGCACCCACGCCATAAACATGGCAACAACCGGCACCAGAAAAAACAGCGAAGCCACGGATGCGCTGCTGCCTGCTCTGATTAAAAACATCAGCAGCCCAACAGCCCCGATTGACAGAACAAAAACAAGCCAGACCATTGCGAAAACCAAATCTGGCGTCCAGTTAATTTCACCTGTTTCAAAGAAAAGCGATAAAAACGTAAGGAAGAATGCCGCGCCGATAAACTGCAGACAGGTAGAAGCAAGCAAATTCAGGCTCGTTACAAACTTCTTCTGATATATTGAGCCAACGCTGATCCCAATTGTTGCAATTAGTACAGCGAGCAATGTTTCCTGGGTGATGCCTTCTGATGCAAAAGCGATCTGTTGTTGGGGGAACAAGACTAGTCCGACGCCAATCATTGCAAAGGCGAAGAATACAAGCTTCATTTTCCCGATTCCCTCGCCCAAAAATGCCGCAGCCAGAAAAACTGTGAAAAAGGGTTGCAGCGAAACAATCAGTGACGAGAGACCCGCTGCCATTCCCTTGTCAATCGCATAGAAAACTCCACCAAGATAAAGTCCGTGAATAAGGCAGCCTGAAATCAGGGAGTGAAGCGCTTGCGAGATGACGATGCCATTTTTGTGCAACAGCCACAAAACGATTGGTAGCAGGATGAGACCGGTAATCCAGAACCGATAGGCGAGAAATGTGAACGGTTCCGCATCCCGCATTCCATATTTGGCGCCGATGAAACCCGTCGCCCACAAAACTACAAAGATCGCCGGGGCAATGCGAACCAGCCACATAAAGGCAGGTCGTTTTGTGAATGTGGTTTCGTTCATGGCAATTCCTGACCTTTCTCCCGCCATAACCTGTGGCTCGAAAAGAAACTAGTGGCAGAACCATTTACTCTCAGCTATTTCATTTCTGGATTTATTTGGGGAAGTGCTCGTGACACATTCATCTGAACTCGAAGCTGTTGTTCAGCAAGCAATCGACATTAAAACCAAACCGCCTGGTTCCCTCGGCAGTATTGAAGCGCTTGCGTTGCAAATGGCATTGGCACAAAAGACCGATGCGCCACAGGCAGATCCGGCTTGCTTGTTATTGTTTGCCGGGGACCACGGGCTTGTAGAAGCCGGAGTTTCAGCCTGGCCTAGCGAAGTGACTGCACAGATGGTTTTAAACTTTCTGGCAGGTGGTGCCGCGGCCAACGTCTTCGCCAGAACTAACGGTCTGGATATTCAGGTTGTGGATGCAGGCGTTGTCGGTGACCTCCCGGACCACCCGGAACTGATCCGCGCAAATATCCGAAAAGGCACACGCAATGCGCTAAACAAAAATGCGCTGACGCCGGAAGAGGTAGACAGCGCGCTTGATTTCGGAGCGGATCTGGCAAGGGAAAAGGTTTCATCGGGGATTAAAGTCATCGCCCTTGGTGAGATGGGAATTGGCAATACATCATCAGCCACGCTTCTGGCCCATTCAATCGAAGGCATTGACCTGGAAACCTTGACCGGGCCAGGTGCGGGTCTCGACCATGAAGGCGTGTCACGAAAGCTAGAAGTTCTGAAACAAACCGTGGCCAGACGCCCCGGCAAATTGTCTCCAAAAGAAGCATTGGCCGCCTTTGGCGGGCTTGAGATATGCATGATGGCTGGTGCCATGATCGGCGCGGCTCAATCTGACGCTATAGTGCTGGTTGACGGGTTCATCGCTAGTGCTGCGGCATTGGTTGCACTGAGAATGCATCCAGAGCTGACAGGCAATGCGGTCTTTGCCCATATGTCCAAGGAACCCGGTCACAAGGCCATGTTGGAAACCATTGGCGCAAAACCCCTGCTTGATCTTGATTTGCGTTTAGGCGAAGGATCAGGCGCATTGCTCGCTTTTCCTTTGCTGCGGAACGCATGTGCCATGCTCAACGAAATGGCCACGTTCGAAAGTGCTGGTGTTTCCGGCAAAGAGGACGGCTGACCCTTGGGTACGCCGCTGTCCAATCTTCTTCTGGCGCTGACATTTTTCACCCGTCTGCCACTGCCGATCAAGCTTGGCGAAAAAATCGACCATGATGCTAGCCTGACAGAAGCAACGGCTTTCTTTCCGATAATCGGGTTAGTGATCGGCGTTCTGACCGGCCTAGTCTGGTACGTCGCGGCACTTGCACTGCCAAACATTGTGGCAGCTGGCCTTGCTATTGCAGCCGGGGTACTGATAACCGGCGCATTGCACGAAGATGGGTTGGCCGATTGCGCAGACGGCCTTGGCGGCTCGGCAGACCGGGAAAAGTCCCTCGAAATCATGCGAGATAGCCGAATAGGAACCTATGGTGGCATTGCTCTGATCATTACAGTCGGATTGCGATGGGGAAGCTTGGCAGCTTTGACACCAATTGGCGGCGCATCTGCCTTGATCATAGCCCATACGGTTTCCAGAAGTGCGATGATTTTGGCAATGAAATGGTCCCAATATGCACGCCCCGAAGGATTGGGAAAACTCGCAAGTGGTGAAATATCAAACACGGATGTGTATATTTCATTCCTAATTTCCTTGGTCCTTGTTGGTGTATTCGGTGGGGTTTCCGGATTGATCGCTGCCCTGCTCGCGCTAGGTCTGTCGTGGTTGTTTCTTTTGTATCTCGAGAAGCGGCTTGGTGGTTACACAGGAGACGGATTGGGTGCCATGCAACAAATCGCAGAAATAACAATACTCATAACCTTGGCGGGGGCCTGGGCATGATCTTTCTCAGACATCCCACGCCTGAAGTAGCCCCCGGCACCTGCTATGGACAGACTGATCTGGACATTGCGGAGATTGGTCACGAACAAATCGAAAATGCGATGGAGATGACCCCAAGAATTGAGCGGATATTGGCAAGCCCTGCCTTGCGCTGCCGTAAACTCGCCGTTAGCCTTGCCGAGAGGGACAATATCGAGATCACTTTTGACGAACGCCTTTGGGAAATGAATATGGGTGAGTTTGAAGGCAAACTCTGGTCAGAAATAGATCGCGAGGTTTCGGCGGAATGGTTCAAGGATCCGTTTCAAAACCGTGCTCCCGGTGGCGAAAGCTTTCTGGATGTCCAAACACGTGTGTTAGAAGCGCTGCAACACGCAGATATGGAAACTGCGATCGTTTGTCATGCGGGCGTCATTAGGGCGACGCAGATGGCTTGGGAGGAAAAGACATTTCGTGAAGTGTTTGACGTGATGCCGCCTTATGCAGAACCAATTCATATCATTCCGCCTCATCTATAAAAGCGCAATCAACAAACATAATCCCCACAGCACAAAACAAGCGCGAGAAAACACATCAAGAGATATTTCGATGTGATGCGATCCGAGGTCCCGAGTACCTGATGCATTGAGGAAGGGTTGTGAAACCCTCTCGTGGGCATAATCGCGCGGCCCGCCAAGTGCAATTCCGGTTCCCCCCGCCATTGCCGCTTCAGGCCATCCCGCATTTGGTGAACGATGCAACCCGGCATCACGAAACGCGCATTTCAATGAGTTCAGCATGGAATTTATTCCATATACGGTTCCAGAACCGATGGCGACTAATACAGCTGAAATCCTTGCTGGCACCCAATTGGCCAAATCATCAATCTGCGCGGCACTTCGACCAAACCAAAGGTACTTTTCGTTCTTATACGCAATCATTGAATCAGCGGTATTGATCATCTTGTAGACTAGGATGCCCGGAAGGCCAAAAACCGCATACCAAAAGGCGGGTGCAACAACCCCATCTGAAAAATTTTCTGCAAGGCTCTCGATGCTGGCACGGCAAATACCAGAGCCATCCAGTTGGGAAGGGTCCCGACCGACGATCATCCCAACTGCGTCACGTCCCCCTTGCAAACCATTTGCAGCGAGACCAATAGCGACCGCACTGACATGATCACGCAGGCTCTTTTGCGCCAACAGAACAAAGACAACAAAAAGTTCCAGAACCCAGCCAAATGGCCAAGCAATCGAAACAAGTTTTTCAAGTCCAAGCCCCACCAGCAGCGCTGCCAAAACCAGAAGGAAGATAGCCCACGATCCTTTACGGATTTTGACACCCTTGCTGTCGCCTTCAATATTGTACTGCTTATCGGCCCAGCTCACAGCCTTGCCAAAAAGAACAACCGGGTGGGGAAATCTGGACCAGAGGATATCCGGTTCTCCGAAAACCCAATCAAGCACCAATGCTGTTAGCAAGATGAACAAAGCAGATTCAGACATTGGGAAACGCTCTTAACGCTTTGGCCAAACGATCAAGCTCGGCTTGATCTTTGCAAAGACCAAACCTCAGATAGCCTTTGCGATCTGGAAAAGGACGAACCAGTATCTGCTCCCGCGCCAGACACTCAAAGACTTCATGCGCTTTTTGATGAAATGCAGAAACAAACAATGGATTTCTAGATTCTACGGAAAATCCATTATTTTTCAACAGCTTGCAAAGTTCATCTGAATCAGATTCCAAACGACGAATAGTGTTTGCAATCCACGATCTATCCTGCATTGCAGCCGCTCCCACATGCAAAGCCGGACCGGAAACCGCCCACGGCCCTATCATCTCACGGATGCGTTTTGCTAATGCAGCTGTACAAATTGCGAAACCCAGCCGTAGCCCCGCAAGACCGAAAAACTTGCCGAAGCTCTTTAGTACAATCATGTTCTTTTGGATGCATGGCACCACAGAAACCTCGGAAGATGGATCGGCAAAAGCCTCATCGACTATCAGATTTTCAACCCTGTCACTTGAAGCGACAAGGTCAGTCACACAGCAGATGTTCCCGGTCGGATTGTTTGGATTAACAACCACACAAGCCTGGGCTCCACTCTGAAGATCATCCAGATCAGAAATCTCTGCGACTTTCGCGCGCGCCTTTTCCCACGCATGTTTATGTTCGCCATACGTTGGAGAAAGGATAGATACAAACTCTATATCCAGCAACCGAGGCAACACCTCGATGATCGCCTGTGTCCCGGGTGCAGCAACAATCTCAAATCCATCCGGCACCTCATAATACGCTCGTGCTGCTTCATTCAATTCCTGCTCTGCTTCGGTATCCGGCAGTCTGCTCCAGGCGTGTAGCGGGATGTCCGGCAGAGGATATGGATTTGGATTTATACCGGTCGAGAGATCAAGCCAGTCTTCGCGCTTGCCGCCATATTTGGCCATCGCTTCGTCCAGCCTGCCACCATGAAACACGCGTGCCATCACGCCACCCGGTCGATTACATGCAGATATGATCCCATCACATTGCGATCTCGCAATCCCGTGGCGCCAAGATCATTTCCAAGAGCATCGCTGACCGTGAACAGGGGTTCTCCTTCTTCGCAGGTAGCGCTGGTATAATGAAACTCATGCCCTTTCAGGGTGTCTCCCAAGGCAAACCCATTTGCATTCATTTGGCGATAGCCAAGATGCAGTTTACGCTTGGCAAAACTGGTTTCTAATTTGAGCAGGCCAAGCATGGAATGAGCCTCACCTTCGCCATCTATAATGCCCTCCCCCAAAACCATATAGCCCCCGCATTCGCCATAGACCAATGCGTTGCGACTGACTGCTTCAACCATACCTCTTTTGAAACGCTCCGCTTTGGATAGCATATCCGCATGAAGTTCAGGATACCCGCCGGGGAGGAACACCGCATCAGAACTTGCTTCCGGTGCTTCGTTTGCCAATGGTGAAAAAAACGAGAGCTCAACGCCTTGCTTGCGCCAATCCTCCAGCATGTGGGGATATGAGAAAGCAAATGCCCGATCTCTAGCAACAGAAATACGTTGCCCGAGAGGTGGCATAGCGGGTCCAGCGGCCAGAGCCTTGAAATTTGTGCCCAATGCGCTGAGGGCAGCCATATCGCAATGGGTTGAAACATGCTCGGCGGCTCTGGAAATAAACATCTCCAATCCCTCGTGCTCACCCGCCTGAACCAACCCGAGATGCCGTGATGGCAACTCGATCGACTGGTCGCGTGGTATCGCGCCAAAAACTGCAATACCTTCCGCAGACAGCGCCTTTCGAAGCATGTCTTCGTGCCGCTTGCTGCCAACCTTGTTCAGAATGACACCAGCCAAATTCAGGGAAGGTCGAAAATCCCGAAACCCCCGAACAAGTGCTGCAACCGAAAAGGACATGCTGGACGCATCGACTACCAAAATAACAGGTAATGCGAGACTTTCCGCTAAATCCGCAGCGCTCGCAGAGCCATCCGCCGCTCCATCGAAGAGGCCCATCATGCCCTCGACAATGACAGTGTCCGAAGCAGAAACCATTTCAGAAAACACCGAATGGATAAGGCATTGCCGCATCGCCCACGGATCAAGATTGAAGCAAGGCCTACCAGTTGCTGCTGCATGAAAAGCAGGATCAATGTAATCAGGTCCAGCCTTGGCTGAAAAAACCTTGTCGCCCTTTTCCTTAAAAGCTCTCAACAAACCAAGCGTCACCAGCGTTTTGCCAGCGCCTGAAGAAGGGGCGGCAATCAGAAAACCATTCATCCCGCGTCCTGAAGTGCGCCCCGTCCCAACGGATCAGAAGTCAGCACTTTTCCGTCCAAGGCTCCCAGCCAGTCAAGCGCTGAACGCAATCGTACTGCGTTGCCAATGACCACAATGGCAGGAGGTTTTAATCCGGCCTGTTCCAAATCATCCAATGAGGAACCAAGCGTTGTTTCCAATACCGTTTGTTGATCCGTGGTTGCATTGCAGACAAAAGCAACCGGCTCATGCACAGAACGTCCCCCTGCAACCAGCCTGTTACGAATGTTACCCCAGTGCTTCATTGCCATATACATAATGATAACCGGGGACCCCTTGGCGACACTGTCCCAGTCGACAGCATCCGGGACAACGCCGGACGCGTCGTGTCCGGTTAAGAACGTCACTGAATGATTGACATCACGATGGGTCGCAGGAATGCCCGCATAGGCGAGACCACCAATCCCAGCGGTAATGCCTGGAACAATCCTGAAAGGCACATTGTGCTCTACCAGAGTGAGCGCCTCCTCACCTCCCCGGCCAAATACAAATGGATCACCACCCTTCAAACGACAGACCCTTTTGCCTTCACGCGCCAATTCAACCAGCCTCAACGAAATATCACGCTGTTTGGGTGAAGGCTTACCGCCTCGCTTCCCAGCGTAGTGCAAATCGACACCATCGGAAGCAAGGTTCAAAATATCGTCATTTACCAGGGCATCGTAGACAATCACATCAGCCTGTTTGATGGCGTTTGCCGCATGGAGTGTCAAAAGACCGGGATCGCCCGGGCCGGCACCAACCAACCAGACATGGCCGGATTGAAATTCCGGCAATTCAGACATGAAATCCCGCTTTGTCATGAAAGCAGTTTTCCCCTAAAAGTGGCCCATGAGCAAGGTGAAACGTGAAGATAAACCAAAAGGCGATCAGGCGAATGCCTTGCGCCGTGGATGGACAACAGGTGCATGCGCTACTGCTGCAACAAAATCGGCCCTCACCGCCTTGCTTACTGGAGATTTTATCGATCCGGTGGAAATTGAATTGCCTAAAGGCGACATACCGTCATTTGCCCTCGCCCAAGAGAAAGTTGGAGATGGGTTCGCCGAAGCAGGAATTGTCAAAGATGCCGGCGATGATCCTGACGTTACGCATGGCGCCACCATTATTTCGCGCGTTACAAAAGGCCCGGCTGGAAGCGGTGTACGGTTCAGAGCAGGAAGTGGGGTTGGCACTGTCACAAAATCAGGCCTTCCGATCGCTGTGGGCGAAGCGGCGATTAATCCCGTCCCCAGAAAACTGATGACATCGGTTGTTGAAGAAATATGTATGCGGCACAAAGTCGAACCCGATATCGAGATCACTCTCTCGGTTCCCGAAGGTGAGAAGATTGCCGAACGCACCTGGAATCCGAGACTGGGAATTCTGGGCGGTATTTCCATCCTCGGTACGACCGGGGTCGTGCATCCCTTTTCCTGCTCGGCTTGGATACATTCTATACACCGTGGCATTGATGTTGCGCGCGCTGAAGGGCTAACGCATGTCCTGGGCGCAACTGGGTCAACCTCGGAAACTGCCGCCAACAAAGTCTATAATTTCGAAGAAATCGCAATGCTCGACATGGGAGATTTCGTCGGCGGTCTTTTGAAATATCTGCGGCAGAATCCTATTGACCGGATTACCCTCGCCGGTGGATTTGCCAAGTTCACCAAACTGGCTCAAGGGGCGATGGATTTGCATTCTGGGCGCAGTCAGGTGGATTTCGAATTTCTATCCCGACAAGCGCAAGAACTGGGCCTGCCTTCAGAGCAAACGAGCCGGATTCTATCTGCCAATACAGCCATGGAAGTGCTTGAATTGACTCAAGCATTTTCAATCAACATGCCGAAATCAATCGCCGAATTGGCACAAGAGAACGCACTCGCAATTCTGCGTGGAGCACCCGTTGAAGTGGAAGTCATGATATTCGCAAGAGATGGCAAAATGCTCGCCCGCACGGATTGGCGATCATGAAAATCCTGATCCTTGGCGGCACAAAAGAAGCAGCGGAACTTGCGGCCCGCTTGATTGATGAAGGGCATGATGTCACCACATCCTTGGCAGGAAGAACCAGAGAGCCAAAACCCGTTGAAGGGAAAGTCAGGATTGGTGGATTTGGCGGGGCTACCGGATTGAGTGAGTTCCTGATCGACAATCAGATCGCAAAGTTAATTGACGCAACTCATCCATTCGCAAAACAGATTTCAGTGAATGCCAGAAAAGCTGCAACGCGCGCGAATGTAGAGCTTCAGGTCAAAACGCGCGCTCCTTGGCAAATGCAACCGGGAGATCGATGGATCGAGGTTGGTTCGCTGGAGGAAGCACGTGATACGATCCCTGCGAACGCAAGAGTACTTCTCGCGCTGGGCAGCCAATACACTGACCTGTTCAAAACCAGAGATGATGTGTTTTTCCTGGTGCGCAGAGTTGATCCGCCTGAAAACAAACTGCCCCTTCCCAATCATTCGCTGGTGATTGGAACACCATCACGGGATTGGCGGGAAGAGGCAGAAATTCTCAGGTCAAACAACATATCGCATATCGTTTGCCGGAATTCAGGCGGCACAGGCGCATATGCCAAGATTGAAGCTGCGAGAGAACTTAATTTGCCCGTGATTATGATAATGCGAACAAGTCAGCTACTTGCTTAGGCTTCTGCTTCGTCCTCTGAGCCACCCATGCTCCAGATCACTGAACCAATCAATATCTCAGCCCAGGCGATATAAGTCCAAAGCAGTTCACTTATTGACCAAAGATCCACTCCAAGCCAATCCATCCAGACATCGGTACCCATCCAGCTCAAACCAAGATCAAGAACACCCCAAACAACTAATAGTCCGCCTATAATTTTGAAAATCATTGTATTTCCCCTACGAATCATTTCACCCTTACACAATACTATTTATTTATTTTTATTAAAGGGGCGAGGGTCTGGCAGTATTTTTTAGATTTACTATCGCATGTTCCAATCAAATGACTGCGCTGTAAAACACTGCGCACCTCGCAAGGGAAATCGATTGATTTTTCCCGCCAAAAACACTGCGCTTTCAAGCCTCCATCGACGACGTATGTCATGTCGCTTCACACGCTTTTTCCACCTCTCATGACCGGTTAGGCTGACTGACAAATTGGAGGGCAAAATGGCTGATCTTGAAAGGAAAAAGGCACTTGTAACCGGTGCAGCAGGTGGCATTGGAAAAGCGATTGTCAAAGCTTTGCAGGCTGAAGGTGTTATTGTCGCCGGTTCTGATCGCGAGAACGGCGAAGCCGATCACTTCATCATTGGCAATCTGATGGATCCAGATTATTGCGATCGCTTGCCCGGGCAAGCAGCGGAAATCATGGATGGGTTGGATATCTTGGTCAACAATGCCGGTATTATCACACGTGGCGATATCACAAAGGCCACAGATGAAGACTACGCTCGAACCATGGCCATCAATGTGGAAGCACCGTTTCGCCTGTGCCGGGCAGCAATCCCAATTATGGCAGAGGCTGGAGGCGGTGCGATCGTCAACACATCGTCATGTTGGGGCGTCCATCCCGGCCCGAACCATCCTCTCTACGTCATGTCAAAAGCTGCGATTGCATCTCTCAGCCAATGTCTGGGGATGGACCACGCTCACCAGAACATCCGTGTGAATGCAGTCTGTCCAAACGAAGTCAATACACCCATGATCCGAACGGGCTTTGAAACGCGCGGCCTTGATCCGGACAAAGCCATTGAAGAACTCAATGCGTCTGTCCCGCTTGGGCGGATTGCAGAACCAGAGGACATCGCGGATGTTGTGGTCTTCCTGGCGTCTGATAAGGCACGGTACATGTGCGGGGCACTCTTGGAAGTAAATGGCGGAAAGTCCGTTCAATGAGAAAGTTTGAAAACAAGGTAGTCCTCGTGACAGGCGGCAGAAGCGGCATTGGCAAGGCATGCGCCAATCGGTTTGCTAACGAAGGCGCGACCGTCATCACCGCACAACGTGGTGCCGATGTGGTTTTTGAAACCGTCAAAGCAGATTTTTTGAAGCCAGATGCGCCACAAACCGTGATCGAAACCGTCGTTGAGCTCCATGGCAGGCTGGACGTGTTGGTCAATAATGCCGGATTGATGCTTGAAGGTACCGCACTTGAGATGAGTGAAGCAGATTGGTCGAAAACCCTGCAGGTCAATCTCACAGCTCCCTTCTTACTCACCAAGCATGCACTTCCGCATCTGATCAAAACCAAGGGCGCTATCGTGAATGTGGGTTCAATCGAAGGTCTTGGCTCCAATCCACACCATTCAGCCTATTGCGCTTCGAAGGCAGGATTGCATGGCTTGACGAGGGCAATTGCTGTTGATCATGGTCCCGATGGCATTCGCTGCAATGCAGTAGCGCCGGGTTGGATCGATACCGACCTCAACATTGAATTTATAGAAAGCCTGGGAGACCCGGATGAATTTCGCCAAAAAATCGGCGGCATTCATCCGGTAGGGAGAACCGGCAGCCCGGAAGAAGTTGCTGCGTTGATCTGCTGGCTAGCTTCAGAAGAAGCATCATTCGTAACGGGGCAAATCTGGACCATCGACGGTGGCCGTATGAGCAAACTGAGCCTGCCCTAGAAGCGCAGGAGATAATGAGCACGCAGGCCAATGCCTGGTTTGGAGGGATGGCTACCTGCATGCTCAAATGGCTGCATTAACGCGCCAAATTCTCTCCTGCAATGATTGAGACATATCCAAGAGTGAATGCAAATGCGGTCATCAACCCGCCAACGATTCCAATTGCCATGATTGCTTCTGAAGTCATGAAATTCCCCTTTATTGGTTTGTTCAGGAAATTTCTAAACCTTTATCGCTCTGAAGTTATTGATATGGATCAACCCAGTTTCAGATTTCATCTTAGCTTTCAGAGCCGGCAAACCCACTTCCGGGCTTCTTGTAAGCCTCGCGCGGTGGTGCAAATACATCGAAAACCACAAGTCCATCTGGACCCGATTCTACCGTATGGGGCACATTTCCGGGTGTTAGCCAAAAATCCCCTTCCCTGATCTCAAATGTCTCGCCGTTCTGAAAGCGCGTACCGGAACCAGAAATGCAATAGCCCCATTGCTCTTCAGGGTGATGATGAAGCGTGCCTTTGGTATTGGGTTCAATCCTGACAATTGAGATCATTGCCTGATCACCTGGAAACACGGTCGTGGTGATGCCCGGCGCTAGCTCACGCTCAATACCGCCCTCTTTGCTGTTGATGTTGAAAAGCGTTTTCGGGTCCATACTCACCTCCTTTGAGCGAAAAACGATGCAAATCCCGACGATACAAGAATGATCAGACCAATCCATGTCCATTTATCTGGAAGCTCACCAAAAAACAGAATGCCATAAAGTGTCGCGTATACAACCTGCATGTAAATAAGTGGCGCAATTCTGCTGCCATCGACAAGAGAACTCGACAGTACAATCGCAAGATTTCCTACAGCAGAAGCAGCAGCGCTCCATAGGACCAGCGTCGCCATTGTAAAATCCATGGCAGGAACACTTGCAATACCCCAAGGGGTCAGCAGCAAAGTGCCCATAATCAGATTGGAAAGAAGCAGGGTTCTGGGTCCTCCAGCTGTCGACAACCATCGGGTTGAAACAAGGAACGCCGCATAAAACATGCCTCCCAACAGGGCAAATCCCAACCCTGCTGACATGCCAAATCCCGGACGCACCACGATCAGTACGCCGCAAAAAGCACACAGCAGCGTAACAGTCCGAAACCAGGTGATCTTTTCCCTTAACAAGATCGCCGATCCAAAATAGGCAAAAATCGGTCCGACAAAAAAGGCCGCAAATGTATTGGCCAGCGGCTCCGTGCGTATGGAGGAAAGGATCAGGATAATCGACGCAACCACAAAGCCCGAGCGCAACCAAAGGCGCCAGTCTTTCATCACTGAATAATCAAATCCACGCCCGAAATAAGCTAACCACACCAGAAATATACCCAAACCATATCGGCTCCAGGCAATGAACACCGGCTCAACCTGCATATATTGAAACATCAGCTTGCCAGCCGTGTCGCCCAGCGGAATTCCGGCTATGCCGATGCCCATAATCAGAGCGGCCAGAACGACGGGAGAAACATTTTGCATAATTTCTATTAGCAGCTTGAACCGGCTGCGCAACAAGGCTTGTTTACAAGAAACACGGACAGGGATGACAAATCAGGGAGACAGGGTTAAAATCGACCTTAGAGGGGCTTGTTGCCAACAGGCAAAGGTATGGAAAACAACTGCTTATCCATGGCGCGAATTGGAGCGTTGCTTGTAAGCGCAACGCTGATGACGGCCTGTGTTTCTGACACGGAAACTGCGTTAAACCCTTCAACCGAAAAACAGTCCTTGCAAGCGGTAACCCTTGATCAGATGCCGGCAGATTCCGTACGCGCAACCGATATCATGCGCAGAAGCAAGACTGCTGTGAGAAGAACAGGTGAAATCTACCTTATGCGCGGGTTGGCCAATGTGTTTTCCCGCGGCATCGACCAAATGGCAAAGGACCTGCGAGCCCGTGGCTATGATGCTGCCAATTTTTCCTATGCCCAATGGCAGGAAATCGCCGACGATGTGGTTGCCCGAAGCAAGAAAAAGCGCGTTTCCTATCCTGTAATAATCGTAGGGCATTCGTTGGGCGGGAACGAGAGCAGCAAATTCGCGAATTATTTGGCTGAACGCGGTGTACCGGTATCGTTGATTGTGGCGTTCGATCCCGTCGAAACCGGCTATGTGGGACCCGGAATTGGCAAGGTCATCAATTATTACCTGCCCAAGTCGGCGGACAATCGCATCCTCTCAAAAGACGGCTTCAAGGGAGAAATCTCAAACGTGGATGTGACGGTCGATCCCGACATCACCCACACGAATGTCGATAAAAACCCAGAATTTCAGGCGGCAACGCTCAAAAGCATCCAGAATCTTACCAAGAAACTTCGCAAACCGGTTGTCCGCGATCAGGACGAAGATCGGGGAAGATAGAAAACCGGTGAACGGTTCAAATGGACACCAGTATGCACTATTGCTCCTTTTTGAACTGTTGAACCAACGCATTGTATCTCTGAATGTATTCTTTGCGTCTTTCAAGAATTTTTGGAGAATTGCCTACAAGTGTTCGATCTCCCCTGCCCCAAAAAAAGGTATACTCTGACCTTGGTTCATACCTTCTACCCTCTCCGTCTTCTTCTACTTCCGGAAACATTTCTTCCAACTCTCCAAGTGGCAGCCTTGCGCGCAAATCTGGCGGGTAAAAGTATTCATTTCTTGCAGGATCTACTGAAATTGGCTCCAATACCGAGCCTTCAACATGTGGTAAATTTGCTTCAACAAACGCATAATCTTCCAATAGGAATTGCCCTCGTGATAAATGTAACTTTTTCAAGACAGACAGTTCTAACAGCGGCCTAAAAATCTCACTTTCCGCAAGCACACGGACTCCAACAAGTCGCAACAATTGCAACCTCCGCAAATTCCGCAAGAACTCCAGGTTTTCAATAGGTTGTGTCCAATCAAATGTTCCATCAATGCATAGGTATTCGAGGGAAGGCACTAAACCTATTCCGGAAAAGTCTCTTACATTTCTGACGTTTTCAATATGAAGGGCTTTAAGATTGCTCAAACAGGATAAGTCGGACAAATCATTAAAGGAAGATACATACTCCAGAATAAGTTCCTCCAGATTCGAGAAATGATGCAATATCGACAAAGCCTTGGGTCGCGCGTGCGTGATCCTTAATCGGCGGACACTGCTAATATCGAATGGAAACCGAAGCATATCCTGATTTGCTTCGTGTATTGTGAGTTCAACAAGGTTTTGAAATTCGTTGATTTTTTTCCAATTTGCATCCCATTTGGTAATGGTTAGAATTTCCTCATCACGGTTGGCTTCATCTAAATCTTTATAATGATAGTCAAAACGTTTTGCATTGGGCGTCATTCTCCAATGCCCAAGACTTCGGTCCAAATGATCGCCGAAATGATGCTTCATAAAGCCCGCTCTTTTTTCTTTCCCTTGTTTCTCAGAACATGGGAGTAATCTGCATTGTAGAGATCACTATCGCGGAATTCCACGTCTCCCAACACAGGCCCAACCAGTATGAGAGCCGTACGAGTGATTTTCGCCTTGCGGACTTCTTCTTTCATCTCTGCCAAAGTGGTTTTGATATAAAGTTCATCCGGCCAGGTCGCCCGATAGGCGATCACCACCGGGCATTCGTCGCCATAATAAGGCGCAAGCGCTTCGCGGATATAGACCAGATTGCGGATTGAGAGGTGAATGGCCAGCGTAGCACCCGATTGGCCGAGAACTTCCAGCTCTTCTCCGTTTGGCATGGCAGAGGCTTTCATACCCGTTCGCGTAACAATCACCGTCTGCGCGATTTCCGGCAATGTAAGTTCGGTTTTCAGTTTCGCTGCCGCACCCGCAAAAGCAGGAACACCGGGCACAACTTCATACGGGATATTGAGTTGGTCCAAACGGCGCATTTGTTCAGCGGTTGCACCATAGATCGCCGGATCACCGGAATGTACCCGCGCTACGTCCTCACCACGCTCATGCGCTTCGCGGATCATCTCGATGATCTCGTCCAAATGCATGGGGGCTGTGTCCACGACCAGCGCATTGTCCGGAGCAGCCGCCACAATTTCTTCAGGCACCAGAGAGCCCGCAAACATGCAGACCGGGCAGTTTTCTATGAGGCGAAGTCCGCGAACCGTAATGAGATCAGGCGCTCCCGGCCCGGCTCCAATGAAATAGACCGTCATACGCTGATCCCCGTTCCGTCTTTTGCCGAATAACCGCGAGGTGTATAGACCCAGGTTTTGCCATCGCCCGTTTCAACCGTCTGCGTTTCTGAAGAACCAACTATGACAACCGTCAGCATATCGACATCATTGATATCCAGTTCTTCCAGTGGCACCACCCGCACCTGCTCTCCTTCTCGCCCCAGATTGGTTGCCAGAATGACCGGCGTATCCGCCGGACGATGCTCAAGCAAAATACCTTTGGCATATTCGAGTTGCGTGCGGCGGCGTTTCGAAACCGGATTATAAAATGCAATGACAAAATCACCTTCTGCAGCAGCCTTCACCCGCATCTGGATTGCTTCCCACGGAGTCAGAAGATCAGAGAGCGAAATCGTGCAAAAATCATGTCCCAACGGCGCGCCAGCACGAGCTGCGGCTGCCTGAAGCGCAGAAATTCCGGGCGAGACTTCTATACCGATCCTTGTCGCAGCATCTGACAAACCACCATTTGCGAGAAGTTCAAAAACCAAAGTCGCCATGGCGTAAATACCGGCATCACCAGAACAGACCAGCGCAACATCCTTGCCCTCTCCTGCCAGTTCCATTGCATGCCGAACGCGGTCTTCTTCTTTGCCAAGATCAAAATCATGCCGCGTCTTGTCTGGTGTGATGGCAGCAATCAGATCCAGATAGAGTGAGTACCCCACCAGATCGCTTGCCTCCTGCACCATCCGGGTTACTTCCGGCGAACGCCAAGCATCCTGCCCCGGGCCTATGCCAACAACAAACAACCTGCCCCGGCTGCGACCCTCATTACTCATGTCCACTATGTCCTGTGATTTGGCGATCGCCACCGTCGCCCGCTTTGATTTTTGTTTTGCAAGCACCAACTCGCTGTCCTGCCCGGTTGCTGCCAATGCAGCACCCTCGCTAACTCCGTGGCAACCTACTTCTGAGAAAACCACATCGGAAGGATTGACCAATCGCGGCGTTTCCTCTTCCAGGCGCGCAGCTGAATGAAAACGAACCGGTACGTCCAGATGCTTCGCAAGCGCATGGACAGCGACCTCATCTGCCTTGAGATCAATTGACGCCACACCTGCAATCGCGCCACGGGCGATGCTGTGCTCGGTCAAAACCTGCTCGGCCAGATCAATGACTTCTTGCGGATCCGTACCACGTTCGCATCCCACTCCGATTACATGGCGATGAGGATTGTAAATGAGTTCCAGCGGTCCCGCGTCGCGTTCGGTTTCAGAAATCGACAGAACTGCTTCGCCATCATCATCGAAGGGAAGATCGCTTTCAATCAACCAGGTTGCAGCATTGACAAAACGCCCCTGCACCCGAACTTCACCGCTGTCCAGAATTTCCGCCATAACCCGCTTAGCATTTTCAGGATTTGCAAGGGTCCAGCCTTCCGGGGGCTGATCAAGCGCGACACCAAACCTCAAGTCTCCCGCCGTTGTGATGGACGCATGGCTGTCTATGGCGATCGCAATTCGGCGCGCCAGATCATTTGCCCCATGATGTCCACCAAGCAATGGCACAACAGAACTGCCATCTTCGGCAATTGCAATCACCGGCGGCTCTGAATGTTTATCTTCCAACACCGGTGCAAGAAGCCGAACCAGCGCGCCCGCCGCCATGATTCCAATGACAGGTTCACCTGATTTAAAGAGGCTTTGAAGGTGCGTTTTTGCATCTGAGAACGTGGAATCAACCTCTGAGCAACGCGCTTCAAGCCCTTGAATTGAATCACCAATTTCAGACTGAATGCGTTTTGCGAGCGGAACTGCGCGATCATTGAGAACCACAATGGCCATCAGTTCGTCTCCACTGGCATTTCAAGCCCCTTGATCCAATCTTCTGCACCTTTGTAAATCAGGATCATGGAAAAGTATGGCGCCTTGTCTTCACTAACTTGTGCCAGTGGCATGACTTGCTGATTCTCCAATGTCACCCGCTCCAGGTATCCCGCCCGGTTAAGCAAACCCGCTTTCTCGATGAGGTCACGGACACGCGAGAAATGACGACCGATCTTAATAATCGCAATGGCGTCCCCGGAATTGAAACGCTGGAGCAACAGATCATCTTCGAGAGGCGCTGGGCAAATGGTGAGCACATCATTGCGCGCCGCCAATGGGCGTTGCAAAGCGGCAGCAGAAGCCATGAGTGAAGAAACGCCCGGCACGATCTCACACTCAAACTCATCAGCAAGGCGCTCGAACAGATACATAAACGAACCATAGAAAAACGGATCACCTTCGCACAACACCACGACATCTTCACCCGCACGAAGATGGCTCGCAATCTCTGCAGATTTTTCGTCATAAATTCTGGCAGCGGGAAACCGCTCAACCCGCATAGGTATTACGATGGGAATTTCTTTCTGATCTCCGGTGAAAAACTCAGCGACGATTGATCGTGCAAAACTGACGCCGTCGTCGGGCGCTGGATAAGCAACCACTTTGGACGATGTAAGAATGCGATGGGCTTTGAGCGTCAGGAGTTCCGGATCCCCCGGTCCTACGCCGATACCATATAATTTTCCGCTCATGATTTGATCACCATCCATTGCGTTACAGGCATAAATGGTTTCCATCCTTTGAAACGACCGACTGGTTCCGCCTGTTGAACAGAAAATCGAGTGAGCTCTCCACCATATTCCGCATGGTACTCAAACAGTTTCATTTCACTTTCCACAGTGACTGCGTTGATCACCATTCGTCCGCCTGAGCGCAGCGCATCCCAGCAGACTTCGAAAACTCGATCCGTAGTGCCCCCTCCACCAATAAATATGGCATCGGGTTGATCAAGCCCCATCAGCACTTCCGGAGCCTTACCCTCAACAATCTCGATTTTTTCAGTACCCAACTGAATTGCGTTCTTGCGGATCATGGCAACGCGCTCAACAACAGGCTCAATGGCGATTGCTTTGGCCCCACGGGCTGCCCGCATCCATTCAATGGCAATAGAGCCACATCCTGCCCCAACATCCCACAACAGAGCATCCTGATAAGGCGCAAGCGCAGATACGGTTGCCGACCGGACAACCCGCTTGGTCATCTGGCCATCATGCACAAAAGCATCGTCCGGCAAGCCACCCACCCGCGAATACCATTTGGAATTTTCATCCCCGATGCACTCAACTGCGAGCGTATGGAAATCAGGTACGTCGTGTAACCAGGTTTCTGCGGTTCCATCAAATCGCTCTTCCCGTTCACCGCCCAGCGCGGCAAGCACCGTTAGTCTGCTTTTGCCGAATCCCCTTTCGACCAGAAGTGACGCAATGGTTGCTGGACTGGTTTTGTCTTTCGTCAACACGAGCATCCGCACATCGGGTGCCAGACAAGGGAGAATTTGCGATGCAGCACGGCCATGAACTGTGACGGTTTCCACATCCGCCAAACTCCATCCCATCCGGCATGCCGCCCACTGAAAAGCAGAAAGTTGCGGGAAAAACCGGACTTCCTCTTTGGGGACAGCATTAAGAATTCGCGCGCCCACCGAATACCAAAGCGGGTCTCCGGTAACCAGAACAACGATACGCTTGCCCTGATGCGATTTGATCTCGTCAATCATTGCATCAAAGGGCGAAGGCCAAGCTATCCGCTGAGCGGTAGGATTGGGTGCGAGTGTGTGGTGTCGGTCACCGCCCACGATCAATTCTGCCTTTGAAACTTCATCAAGTGCATCTTTTGACAGGCCATCGACCCCGTCTTCGCCAATTCCGATTATGGTAAGCCAAGGGGACATCATGCGACACTCACAATCAAATAGTAGGCAGCGATGAAACCCAGATTGACCATTGCCAAAAACCCTGGAGCCCATTCTTGCGCAGGAATTCCAAACCGGCCACCAATGTGCAGCAGACTCCAAAAGGCCTGAAACGCGAACCCGGCATAAAGCCAAAATGGTGAATGCTGAAATACAAGCGCAGCCATAACAAATGTCAGCGCTGCGGCTACGGTTTCAAGCAGCATTTGCTGCCGCTTTTGCCCGGGAGCAAGACTGATACCCAGCCAAAGTGCAGCCATAACGGACAGATTGACAGCATTCGCAGCCACCACAAATTCAGCACCCGGGGCGCGCATGATACCACCAACCACCACACCAAATATCAGTCCGGCTACGAGGTTCATCCCAAACCTCCTGCAAGCGCATTAACGACACTTGAAGCCATGGCCGAACCGCCTCTCCTTCCATGGACTGTAATGAACTCAAGGCCTGAAGAATTTTCCGCAAGTGCTTGTTTTGACTCAATGGCTCCCACAAATCCGACCGGTATGCCAATGACAAGAGCAGGTTTCGGGGCACCGTCATCGATGCGTTCCAGAAGTCTGAACAGCGCTGTCGGGGCATTGCCTACCACGACAATTGCTCCCTCGAGACGATCATCCCATAAGTCAACTGCCGCCGCAGAGCGCGTATTCGAAATCGCGTTTGCATGATCTGGCACTCGGGGATCATTCAACGTGCATACGATATCGTTGCTATTGGTGAGAAAGCGTTCAATGATACCGGACTTCACCATTTCCACATCGGTAAAGATAGCACCACCACTCGCCAGAGCTTCGCGCCCCGCGCTCGCCGCGTTTTTGGAAAACGCAAGGTCATGGACAATATCAACCATACCACAGGAGTGGATCAGTCTGGTTGCAATCGAGCGCATGTCTTCCGGAAACAGACCAAGCCTGCTTTCACGTTCAACAATGGAAAATGATTGACGATAGATCTCAGCCGGATCGCGTATGTAGTCGAACGCAGACAATCAATATCAGCCCTTCTTCATGCTGTTAGGACCATGCGGATGGTCGGCATGCGGATAAGGGTGGTGATGATGATCGTGATGATGGTGACCATGTGAGTGCCCGTCGCTATGATGATGATCATGATCGTGGCTATGATCATGGGTGTGAAGCGGGGTCCATGGAAGATCGTGCTTTTTACAGAACTCCTCGTCTCGGCATGACGCATCGCAATCACCATTGCATGGACAGTTTTCAAGCCCCCCGCCAATGCCTTCCACGTGATGATGATGGCTTTCCTGGGCAAGCCCAACCTGATCTTCAAAACCCAGTACCTGATCGCGATATTTGCACATCTGGCAGTTCATCACCGCTGTGCCCTCAACAATCTCATTCACGCGATCTCTGAAAGTCTGCAAAACCAGTGGATGGTCGTTCAAATATCCTGCTTTCAGGAATTCGATGTCAGGATACCGTTCCGCGACTGCATCCGTATATGAATAAATTCGCTTGATCAGGACTCCGGTAAACAGGAAATACGGGAAAACAACAATCCGCTTGTAACCAAGTTTGGCAGCGTGTTCGAGACCGGGCTCGACCAGCGGAAAGGTCACACCGGAATAACAGGTTTCTCCCCAGCCAAAACCTTTACCTTCCCAAAGCATCCGCATGACCTTCGAAACATTTGAATTGGCATCTGGATCAGAAGAACCACGACCCACAACCATCAACAATGTTTCATGCGGTTCAACGTGGTTATCAGAAGCTTCTATTGCCTCTTCAATTCTCTCTGCGGCGGCCCGGATCATTTTCAAATCCACACCAAGTTCCCGGCCATATTCTATTGTCATACCCGGATTTTGCGCCTGATAGGTATTCAGCACTGAAGGAATGTCGTTCTTTGCATGGCCAGCAGCAAACAACATACCTGGAATCGCCAGACAACGGGTCACGCCCTGTTCACGAAGTGAGTCCAGTCCGGCAGAAATCACCGGATTGCAAAACTCAAGATAACCGTATTCAACAGGCGTATCGGGAAACAGTTCCTTCAACCCGGCAGCAACTTTTGAAAACTCTTTGGCGGCGTTCTGGTTTCGGCTGCCGTGGCCGCAAACCATAATTCCAATTTTTTCACTCACGCCGCTTCTCCTTCGGAAACCTCTTCGTCAACTGAAAGCTCGTCCTCACCCTTTTCTTTTTTTCCTTTTTGTTTCGCGAGCGCCGCTGCAAGTGCTGCCGCTGCCACGGCTGCTCCAACAGCCAGCCAATGAGCATGACCTGCGAGCTCTCCAATATGACCTGCATGGGCAAACGCCGGAACAGATAGGGATAACAAACAAAGAACTGCGAAAAGTGTTGAACGGATCATTTTCGTCTCTCAATAGTTAGGCATGCCTATCGACGAGAGAAAGAACCAGATGAAGCGATATCCATCTGTCTTGACAGCTACCGTCCAGGTTCCCTGTTTGGGTCAACCGCACCGGAATTTCTTTCAGCCCGTCAAATGGGCACCATCAGTAAAAGGTTTATGGATCAAACGGGTGAACGTCAAACCCTTTCCCGCCATGTTCGGCGTTAAAAACGACAGCAAGCCTAACTTGGCAAAAGGGCTCAGGAACTGGCGCGAAATCTGGCGAGGTCTTCGCCACTGACCCCCAGTATTTCCGCAACTTTGCGGATCATATCAACTTCGCCCTCGTGCACCACATTATCAGCTTTCGCGATGGACATCAGGTGCAATAACAGTGACTTTTTGCGCTCTTCATCCAAAGAAGAAAACATTGCAGCTGCATCGCCCGCAGTTGTTTCATACCCGTAGTCCTGCAAGTATTTGACTACTTCCGGCACATCGTTCTCGGGAATATCGAAAGCAATTTTGCATATCCGCTTAAAATTCTGCAATTCTTCGGGTTTCATTTCCCCATCTGCAAAGATCATTCTTACCAAAAGAATCAACTCGCTTGTCAGATGCAAATCTTCCGCTACCCGCTTGACCGAGCTGTCCTTTTCCAGAAGCCCTCTAATTCCATCTAAAATCTTCAAAACATTGCCTCCCAAACCACTTAGCCGAAACATTATGGTTAACACGTTGTTAACGTATTAGGCTGAAATTGTTAACAAAGGGCAAACTGATTCTATTCTTCGACATTAGAAATACGGGCAATCCATGACAGAGTTCAATCAGGATCGGGATCTTGAGACTACAATAAATTCCCTAAACATGGGTATTGTCATTGTGACCAGTGAATTCGAAGTCGAGTTCATCAACGATGCGTATCGAAAAATATGGAATTGGCAGGATGAAGAATTCGAAATCGGAATCCATGTTCGCGAGCTAATCAACCACAATCGAGGTCTTGATGACGAAACACAGTCAGATGAGGAGTGGGAACGCTATGTTGAGAACCGGCTTGATGAAATTAAGAAAGGCAATCTGAAGCACCGCGAGTTCAATAGAACTGATGGCAGCACACTGGTTTTCTCCATAACCAATCTCAACGGCGATAGGCGGTTGCTTTCATATTTCGATGTCACAGAAGAGAAGCTTCAAGCAAAAGCAATCTTGGAGGCGGAACAAACAGCAGAAACAACCCGCCAGCAACTTACCGAAGCCATAGAATCACTGGAAGACGGTTTTGTTTTCTTTGACGATGAAGACCGCATGGTAATTTGCAACGATGCCTTTCGCGATCAGTTCAAAGATGCACCGGGTATCGAAGGAAAACTGACACCCGGCACAACTTACTATGAAATGACACTGCAACTCGCAAAATCGGGAATTATTCCCGGGATTGAGGGCAAAGAGGAGCAGTTTGTCAAAGACCTCATGAAAAAGCGTAAAAGCGAATTGGGCATTGAGAAAACTTTCAAGACCCATGACGGACGCTGGATCAAGCAACGCGATGTTCGGACCGAAAGCGGCGGTATCGTCGGCGTCCGCATCGACGTGTCAAAGGTAAAAGAGAGTGAGCAGGAAAGCGCCGAGCTGTCCAGGTTACTCACATCGATCACCAATACTTTGCCGCAAGGGTTGCTGTTGCTGAAAGACGAAAAAGTCGTCTTTTACAACCCCAAGCTCCATGAATTGTTTGGCTTGACGCATGATTCAGACCTGCTTGAATTGGGAGCTCATTTTGAGCCCCTGCTGGACCACAACCTGTCAAAACTCGAGATCGAAGAAAAATCCAAAGCAAAAGAGGAAATTCTCGCGAACATTCGTGAGTTGAAAGCCTATTCAAACGTCCGTGAGTTCAGCAATGGAATGATCGGAAATGTGGATGGCATTCCTCAGGAAGACGGTTCCTATCTTTATCTTTATACTGACATTTCCGTTCAACGCGCCGCTCAACAGGAAATCGAAGAAAATCAGTTCCTTTTGCAATCAACAGCCAACTCCCTACCTCAAGGCATTTTGGCGTTGGAAAACGGAAAGATCAGGCACTTTAACCCAAAAATGCTCGAACTTCACGGACTTACCGAAGAAGACATATCTGTTGGCGAGGATATGCGGGAATTTCTAACCCGCCATTTTGAAAGCTCATATGATGTCGACATTTCTGGCAGCATCGATGCTGCATTGGATAAAATACTCTTAGGCGAGTCTTATACCGTTGAACGGCAAACCAAAGTCGGAAAATTGTTGAAGATTGAGGGAACACCTCATGCCAGCGGCATATATATTTTCACTTATACTGATATTTCAGATGAAAAAGCTATTCAGGCCGAACTGGCAAAACGCGAAGAGTTACTGAACTCCATTCTCAGCGCGTCTGAAAATGGTGTATTGGTTACCGACGGTTTCGACGAGGTGATCACGCATAACGAGCAATCTCTGGCTATGCTGGGTTTCAACGCGGAGGACGTAGAAAGGGAGAAGACGTTCAAAAACCTGCTGCGACTTCAGTATGACAAAAAGTTCTATGAAGCGCTGGCAATCGAGGGAGATGTCGACTTCGACTCTTACATGGCTGAATGCATGTCGGTTGCGAAAGCGTCTCTCGAAGAAGTGCAAATGATACAGACCGCCAGTGGTCAAAGCATCCGGTATACTTCGCGCAAGCTCGACAATGGCTATTTGGTCCATAGCTACGTTGATATGACCGCTGAAAAAGCCCGGGAAGAAGAACTTGAAAATGCGAAGGCTGCTGCAGAACGTGCCTCGGAAATTCAGGAAGCCTCAACCAATACCATGGTGCAGGGTCTGTTGTTCTTCCAGGACAAAACGCTACAGTTTTTCAATCCGAAGTTCGTCGAGCTCACAGGAGTTGCCCCGGAAAGCGTGAAGATTGGCATGCAACTCGACGATATTCTCGAAGTTCTGAGCGGTGTTGGTGACTTTGAGGATGATACCGCTTCAGATGCTTACAAGAATGAAATGAACGAGAATTTTGACGAGCATCGTTCATACCAGATCATCCGTCACATGAAGAATGGGAAAATCCTTCAGGTCGATGCGGTTGCGCGAGAAAACAATGGTCTGGTGGTGGCATATAGTGACATCACCGAAAGCAAAAAGCGTGAAGAGGATTTGCAAACCGCGCGCAACGAACTAGCGAAGACTCTGGAACTTCAAACCAATATGTCTCAAGCCATGGCTCAGGGCATCATTGTCTTTGAGAAAGAAAAGATCGTATATTTTAACAACAATGTTAAAGACATTCTTGGCCTGCCGGATGAAATCCTGTTTATCGGACAGAATGTGGACAATTTTCTCGATCAGCAAGCCAAGGGCGGATATTTTGGCGACCAGTCCTTTGGCGAAAATTTTGTAGCCGATCACCGTCAAAAGATAAGAAGCGGTGTTCCTTATCAGGTCGACCGCACGACAAAACACGGGCTACAGGTCCGCGTGGATGGAGTGCCAAATCCTGAGACTGAAACGCTCATCCTGACCTTTACAGATATCACCAATCTGAAGCAGCGCGAGGATGAACTAGAGCGCGCAATGAAAGAAGCTGAAGCAGCTGAACGCGCAAAATCCGAATTCCTTGCCAATATGAGCCATGAAATACGCACGCCCATGAATGGTGTGATGGGAATGGCAGAGCTTTTGGCAACTACCGAACTTGATTCAAAGCAAAAAATGTTCACCGATGTGATCGTAAAATCCGGCTCATCGCTGCTGACAATCATCAATGACATTCTGGATTTCTCAAAGATTGACGCCGGACAACTGGAGTTGGATTTGGCGCCCTTCAATCTGCGTGAGGCCATTGAAGATGTTGCCACGCTCGTATCTGCCAAAGTTGCAGAAAAAGACCTTGAATTGATCGTTCGGGTCGACCCTGCTCTGCCCAATAGCCTGATTGGTGATGTTGGCAGAACCCGCCAAATTGTCACCAATCTTCTCGGGAATGCTGTCAAATTCACTGAAGTCGGCCACATTTACCTGAATGTTGATGGGACAATCGACGAGAATGGCCAAGCCGATATCGTCTGCAGTGTGGAAGATACCGGCATTGGTATCCCGGAAGATAAATGCAACACAATCTTCCAGAAATTCTCACAAGCAGATACCTCAGCAACCCGCAAGCATGAAGGCACTGGCCTGGGGCTCTCTATTGCATCATCGCTCGCGCATCTTATGGGTGGTGAAATCCGGGTCGAAAGCGAATTGGGAGTGGGTTCCAAATTCATTTGCGAAATGCGCATGATAGTGGATGAAGAAGCAGCTGAAAAAACCGCTGTAATTCCAGGAGACATGACTGGCTCCAGAATTCTTATTGTGGATGACAATGAAGTAAACAGGTCAATTCTGACAGAACAAATGACCGCGTGGAAGTTCGATTCCGCTGCTGCGGAGAATGGTGAAGAAGGCTTGCAGATCATGCGTGCCGTAAAAGCCAACCGTATGAATCTGGATTTGGTAATCCTTGACTACCAAATGCCCGGAATGACTGGCATTGATGTTTTGAGAGAAATGCGCAGCGATCCTGAACTCCAGGACATTCCGGCAATCATGCTGACCTCTGTTGATGGCGTGCAAACCAATCCCGAACTACGCAGCCTGCATCTCGAGGCAAGTCTGACAAAGCCAACACGCTCATCTATTTTGCTAGAGACTGCGATGCAGGTGATCGCAAACAATCGCGCTTCTTCATCAAACACACCAATTCAGAAGGCTGGACCGTCTGAGGCAACAGTCAGTTCAGCGCCCCAACCTCCGGAACTACCTGAACCAACACAGGTAACCCGGTTTGAGCCTGAAAACCTTGACGTGTTGGTGGCGGAAGACAATGAAGTAAATCAGATTGTATTCCAGCAAATACTGGAAGAAGCTGGTGTGAGCTACAAGATTGTTGAAAACGGACGGCTTGCTGTTGCTGCATTCAAGGCTCACAAACCAAAAATGATCATCATGGATGTTTCCATGCCGGAGATGAACGGCAAGGACGCAACCAAAGCGATAAGAAGCTGGGAGCGTCAGGAGAAACTCAAAAGAGTACCAATTGTCGGCGTTACAGCCCATGCACTCAAGGGTGATATGGAAGCATGCATAGACGCGGGAATGGATGATTATCTTTCAAAGCCGGTTTCACCACAAAAACTTGCGATCAAGATCGAACAATGGATGACCTATAGAAAAGAGGACCCTGCGGACAAAGCTGAAGGATGAGGTCTTAAGAATACCTTTTTCAGGAACGCGAGGCTAAAAAGCCACCTATTTTCGGGAAAACAGCCCGCCTACTTTTTTCAACAGACGTTTTTGCTGTTCGGGGGCATCGACATCGGTCATTGCTGCATCGTCAGAAAGTACGCCTTCCTGAGACTGATCGACAGCCCCCTTCGCGAGACTGCGTAACGACGCCATATCGATTTTTTTCTTCACACCACGCCAGCTTTGCTCATCATGCAAAGCATCTTTGAACTCGGATACTTCCATATCTTCTGACGGATTTGTTTCCTGCTCCTGCTTGAGCTTTATTCGCTCAAACATTGCCCGTTCAGCGGGATCATCAAGGTCGAATTCTTCCAGAGCGTCCTGCTCTTCCTCTTCCGGCTTGGAAATTCCATGTTCGTCGCTGAGCTCAAAAACTAACTCCACGAGAGGCACGCCATCTTCCATAATGTGATTGACCCGGATCTCCTCATTTTCTGAGCGGCCAAAGACGTGATTTTCAGGGACCATCAACCCGGTTGCATGCGTGATACCAATCAGGTGCTCGACACATGCAATCAATTCCTCATTCGGGATAGGCACATAGTCAATTTTGATCTCACTACCAATCAGACATTCCGCGCCGAAAGTTTGGAGACGATACTCCTTGTAGCCCGTTTCCGAATTTATGCGGGAAGAAGACATCGGGTGAATTAACAGAGAAGGATCCTTGAAGTTGATCGCATGCTTGAGAAAATCATTAGATCCTAACAGTTTGTCGCATTGCGCCCAGTAGACACCCATGGGCTCACCGGAACTGATTTGACATGTCGCTAACCAGCGTAGCAGATCAACAGCAAAGTCAAATCCTTCTGCAGAATACGGCAGCGGTTGTGGCGGTTCTTCATTGATGAAAGGATCTGGCGGATCAATTTTTCCGTTGGTCACGACCAGATGTACGTAACCTCTATGACTGGAAACCGCTTTGGCAGCATCGGGAAATGTGGAACGGGTAAATTTGGATGCCAGTGCCCTTTCAAACGCTGTTTCAACAACAGGCTCTGAGACATAGTCCACTTCCACAGTCATGTCGTCTGAAAGAAAGTGAAAGAACTCAGGCGTTTTTACATTTTGTGTAACATCAAACGAAACACCGCTTTTTGCGCTGAAATCGTTAATCAGTCGATGCCACACATTTGGACCAAGAACCGCAAACTCTTCATAGAGCAAAACAGCTTCGATCTTGTTTGAAAGTACGCGTTCCATTGCAGATTCCTGCTTCTTCAGCGGGAGTATTACGCACTAAATCTAAATTCTTTGTTTAAATTCAGAGATATTTTACCTTAGGGAACATCCTCCCTCGGCCTACTTTGTTGACAGTCTCGATTTGAAAACGGTTTGCTAGCCTTGCTTAAATCAGGAACCCGGAAAGAATCTGGTTATCTGTAATGTCCTGCCAGCGCATGCCCTGCGCATCCATTTTGCCAGTCAAAATGTCAAAATTCTCGGCCTTGGTGGTTTCAATGCCAATCAACACCGTGCCAAAATTTCGCGCTGACTTTTTTAAATATTCAAATCGGGCAATATCATCCTCAGGCCCCAGGATCATAAGGAAGTCACGCAATGCCCCGGGACGTTGTGGGAATTGCAGGATGTAGTATTTTTTAAGCCCGGAGAACCGCAAGGAACGTTCCTTGACTTCCGGCAAACGTTCAAAATCAAAATTGCCGCCGGATGCGATACAAATAATGGTTTTTCCGGCCACCGCCTCTTTTGGAAGCCGCTTGAGTGCATCAATTGCCAAGGCGCCAGCGGGTTCAAGCACGACGCCCTCCACATTCAGCATTTCGATCATGGTACCGCAAACACCATCTGTTGGTGCAAGAAGCACATCCTCAGGCTCGTATTTGCGCAATTGCTCAAAGTTGTTTTCACCGATTTGAGCAACTGCTGCACCATCAACAAAATTATCCACCTGATCGAGCATGATACGCTCCCCGGCTTTGAGGCTGTCATGCAAACTGGGTGCAAGATCCGGTTCAACAAATGTGAAATCGCATTCAAATCCTGAGGCCTCAAGATACTGTGTCACACCGGATGAGAGTCCACCCCCGCCTACTGGCATAATCATACGATCAACTTCCGCACCTTCCGGCAATTGCTCAGCAATCTCCTTGCCTACCGTTGCCTGCCCCAGCATGATTTGAGGATGGTCAAACGGGGGCACCATCAAGCCACCTTCGCTCGCACAAAACTGCAATGCAGACGCATTCGCCGCATCGAAACCATCACCCACCAACCGGATCTCCACGTAAGGCGCACCAAAGGATGAGGTTTTCATCACCTTCTGCTGGGGGGTCGTTTGCGGCATGAAAATCACGCCTTTGCGCTTGAAATTGCGGCAGGCATGGGCAAAGCCCTGCGCATGATTGCCTGCAGACGCACACACAAACAGTTTTTGCTCAGGATTGCGCTCAAGCGCATCCATCAAAAACGTGTAAGCGCCTCGGATTTTGTAACTTCGGACGGGGGAAAGATCCTCACGCTTCAGCCAGATATTGGCACCATGAAGGTCAGACAGATATTGATTGTATTGAAGCGGGGTTGGTTCAAGAACGCCAGACAGGCGTTTGTGAACCTCGCCAACCTGAACAGCAAAGTTCGTGTCGTTCAAAACTCAATACCTACCTGCGCTTTGACACCTGAACGGAACGGATGCTTCACCATCTCCATTTCGGTTACAAGGTCTGCAAACTCCATCAGGTCGTCCTTCGCGTTCCGACCAGTGATGATGACATGTTTCATTTCAGGTTTATGTTTCAGCGTCTCGATTACATCATTCACATCCAGATAATCATAACGCAGGACGATGTTAAGTTCGTCGCACAGCACCATGTCGAGGCTTTCGTCCATGATCATGGCCTTGGCTTTTTCCCAAGCCTGATTGGCGGCCTCAATATCGCGCTTACGGTCTTGGGTTTCCCAGGTAAATCCCTCACCCATCGTTGCCATTTCCACCTGATCACCCAGTTTCTCGAGGATCACCCGCTCGCCGGTTCCCCATTTGCCTTTGACAAATTGTACAACACCCACCCGCATGCCATTTCCCAGCGCCCGGAAAACCATGCCAAAAGCAGCGGTCGATTTGCCTTTGCCTTTGCCCGTGTGAACAATGGTGAGGCCTTTCTCGATAGTTTTGGTGGCAATAATCTTGTCCCGCGCCGCCTTCTTCTTTTTCATCTTTTCTGCATGACGGGCATTCAGTTCTTCTTCCGTCATGTTTTTGAGGCGATCAGATTTTTCAGCCATGGGTGTTTTTCTCCGCAAGTCGTTCCAGATTAAATTTCGCCGAATTTGAGCGCGGTGTCCATAAGCCCCGTTCAATCGCTTCCAGAAAACGGTCTGCCATTTCCTTCAATGCTTCGGGGTTTTTCTCACGCAAAAACTCCAGCACATCATCATCGACAAGATAGGCATTGTGAAGCAGTTCAAAATGGTGGTTTCCAACTGCGCCCGTCGTGGCTGAAAACGCGAACATATAGTCCAGCGTAGCAGCCATCTCAAAGGCGCCTTTGTAACCATGGCGCATGACGCCTTCGATCCACTTTGGGTTAGCCGCACGCGCTCGGACCACCCGGCCAATCTCTTCCTCCAGAGCTCTAACGACAGGACGTTCTGGCCGTGAATGATCATTGTGATACACTTTGGGTCGATTGCCAGACGCCTGCTCAACCGCTGCTGTCATGCCGCCTTCAAATTGGTAGTAATCATCAGAATCGAGCAGATCATGCTCGCGATTGTCCTGATTGTGAACAACGGCTTCAACGCCTGCCAAACGCTCAGTAAAACCTTCTTTGTCTTCCTGCCCCTCTTCTTTTTGGCCGTAAGCGTAGGAGCCCCATGCCATATAGGCATTGGCAAGATCATCACGTTTTTCCCAACCTTTCTCATCAATCAACGCCTGCAAGCCAGCGCCGTAAGCACCTGGTTTTGAACCAAAAATCCTAAACCCTGCGCGTCGCGTTGCATCGTCAAACGAAAGACCCGCTTCCAGGTGCTTCGCCTGTTCATCGCCCATGCGTTTGGCAATCGGGTTTTCTTTGGGCTCTTCCTCCAATGCACCAATCGCCCGAACTGCCTTGTCAAACAATTCAATCTGCGCCGGAAACGCATCCCTGAAAAATCCCGAAATGCGCAAAGTAACATCCACTCTTGGCCGGCCAAGCTCAGCAAGAGTGATGACCTCGTATCCAGTGACACGACGTGACGCATGATCCCATTTCGGCTTTGCACCGATCAGCGCCATGGCCTGTGCAATATCATCACCACCAGTGCGCATGTTGGAAGTACCCCAGGCAGACAATCCAAACGAGGTTGGCCATTCACCGTGATCCTGCCGGTAGCGTTTGATCAGGAGTTCTGCCGATTTCTTACCCAACTCCCAGGCTGCGGGCGTAGGCACAGAACGACTATCAACCGAGAAGAAGTTTCGCCCTGTCGGCAGGACATCCAACCGGCCGCGCGTAGGCGCGCCTGACGGACCCGGCAGAACGAACTTCCCTTCAAGACCGATCATCAGGTTGTTGATCTCAGTCTCGCCACACGCTTCAACTACCGGTCTCACGACCGCGTTCACATGACTGAGTACTGCCTGCGTCTCGGTCCAATCTGCTGCGCATTCAATGCTTCCTTCGATCATGGCGCTGGCCAGCAGTTCTATCCGCTCAACCGTATCCCCATGGGTGCGCCACAACTCTTCGGATATTGCAGCCAGTACGTCCGGACGAGTTCCTGTCCATTCAGCAGCCATATCACAATCAAGTGGGTCGAATTCCAAACGCAAATCATTCGCGAGCGCCCGTTGCAGGCTTTGCTCGCCGCCCTCTCCCTGCCCACGCGGCACACGAACCAGCGCTGTGACAAGGTCGCGCTTCAGTCGATCATCAGGAGACTCCCCAAAAATATGCAGGCCGTCCCGGATCTGCATTTCCTTAAGCTCACAGAGATAACCGTCAAGCTTCTCGAGTTTGTCATCATCGCGGTCTCCCGCGACAATACCAGCGTCCGCATCAAGGCCAATGTCTTCGATCAACTCAAGGATCTGCTTCTTGAGCAATTTTAACCGGCGTGGATCATTGCCGGCAGCTTCATAATATTCATCTACCAGGGCCTCGAGATCGCGGAGTGGGCCGTAGCTTTCAGCGCGAGTAAGCGGTGGTGTAAGGTGATCAATGATCACCGATGATATCCGGCGCTTGGCTTGTGTGCCCTCACCCGGATCATTGACAATGAACGGATAGAAATTCGGCACCGGCCCCATCACCGCTTCCGGGTAACAGGTCTCGCTCAATGACAGTGCCTTGCCGGGCAACCATTCCAGATTTCCATGCTTGCCCATATGGATGATCGCATGCGCTCCAAACTCATTTCTGAGCCAGGCATAAAAGGCAATATACCCATGTGGCGGCACGAGATCAGGCGAATGATAGGTGTCTGTGGGATCAATGTTGTAACCACGTGCAGGCTGAATCCCGACAGCCACATTGCCAAACGTGGAGACAGAGAGTGCAAATGCTTTACGGCCTGTCAGATAAAACGGATCAGCCTCCGGCTCTCCCCATCTGGCTTGTATTTCATCCTGAATCTGTTTGGGAAGCGTTGCGAAGAAGTCTTTGTATTGATTCAGGGAAATCGTTTCCCGAACAACCCGACCATCGGTTGCAGCATTCGTAGGCCCTTCCTGCAAATGCTCAATCAGTGCATCACCATCTTCTGGAAAACCATCGATCGAATATCCGGATACACGCATCGCGTTGAGGACATTAACGGTGCCAGCAGGCGTATCCAGCCCAACACCATTGCCAAGGCGCCCGTCCCGATTCGGATAGTTTGCGAGAACCAGCCCAACGCGCTTCTCATCAGCATTCGTCTGTTGCAATAGAAGCCAGTTCGCGGCCAAAGACGCAACATAATCCACCCGTTCCTGATCGGCCTCATGCACCACAATGTTGGACTGTACTGCCTCATCAAACGTCCTTGCATTCTTGAACGCAATGGCCCGCGAGAAGACGCGACCATCAACCTCCGGCAATGCAACATTCATCGCAAGATCACGGGCAGAAAGGCCCTGACTTGAACCTTCCCATGCCTCACGCGAACCACCCGCCAGCACGATCTGGATAACCGGAATTCCGCGTTCATCGAGAACCGTATGTTGATGGTCACCAGTCGGCGAAGACACTGCAAAACCAGTCGCGTTGAGAACCAACCCGGGCTCCGCCTCAGCAAACACTGACCGGATAATCTCAACCGATACCGGGTCCTTCAAACTTGAGATAAACACCGGCAACGCGTTGATGCCTTTGGCTGAAAGTGCAGACACCATCGCTTCGATGGGTTGCAAACCGCCTGACTGAACGAGTGCGCGGTAGAAGCAAATTGCTGCAACAGGGGCGTCTTCAATCCATGTTTGTTGCAGAGTCTGAAGATCGCTTATGCCGTGCTCAGGCGACCAGATCCCCGCTTTCATAAGAGGCACGGCTTCTGCAGGCTCTTCTGAGCCAACTAATAGGTGCGAAACATAGCGTAAAAGATTCGCCATGTTTTCCGGACCACCCTGTTTGAGATAATCCCAAACCCGCTCTGCAATCTCGCCATCAACCGTATTAAAGCGTACGAGCCCCGGATCCGGCTTGTCATCGCCCGGAAGAACGATCAGATCAACATCATTTTGCTGCGATATCTCAAGCAGCTTCTCCAGACCGTATTGGAAATAGCTTTCTCCACCGAGAATGCGAGCAATCACAATCCGGGATTTTGAAACCGTATTCTCGGCATACACATCAACGGACATGGGATGTGTGAGCTGCATCATGTTGGCGACGCGCAATTGAGGTGCATCCTGACCGAGCATAGATTTGGCAGACGCCAGAGAGGAAAGTTCCGTATCTGCGGCCGAAATAAAAACAAGATCAGCTGGCGATTGCCCTAGATCCACTGCCTCTTCGGTTTCGTTTACAGAACCTTTTTGTGCCAGAAGGAGGTGCATTCACACCCTACCCCAACAGGCTGGATACCTGCTCGGTAATCCTGTCTTGCGCCAATCCCTCAAGGCCAATCACGACCAAACGAGACGAAGGCGTTTCTTCCGTTTCCCATTCACGGTCAAAATAATGATCGATACGATTGCCAACGGCCTGAACGACAAGACGCATGTCTTTGCCATCAATCGCTATAAAGCCCTTGAGGCGAAGGATATCATGTTCCTCGATCACACGGGCTAATCCGGCAATCAATTGTTTGCGGTTTGCAACAAGGCCACCAGCGACCACGAAACTCTCAAACTCGTCGTGATCATGGTGATGCTCGGCATCATCGCCATGTTCTGCATGAAAGGCCTCGTGATGCAGTTCATGATGAGACTTCCGGTTGTGGACATCTCCCTCTGTGGCGCTCTCAAGCCCAAGCAGCACTTCAGCGGGTAGCGAGCCGTGCGAAGATTTCACAAGCTTCACAGAGCGCGAAATCTTATTGCCCACTTCGGATTGCACCTTTTCCAACACATCGCCTTTAACAAGGTCGGCCTTGTTGAACACGATCATGTCTGCGCAAGTCAGTTGATCTTCAAAAAGCTCTTCCAAAGGGCTTTCGTGATCGAGTGCCTCATCTTCAGAGCGTTGAGCATTCACCCGATCAATATCATCCGCGAAACGGCCATCTGCAACCGCTCGACTGTCGACTACTGTCACTACGCCATCAACGGTCACTTGTTCACGAATTTCTGGCCAGTTGAACGCATTCACCAGCGGCTGCGGCAGAGCAAGACCAGAGGTTTCAATGACAATGTGGTCAGGGCGGTTTTCACGCTCAAGAAGTTTTTCCATGGTCGGCACAAAATCATCAGCGACCGTGCAACAAATGCAGCCATTGTTAAGTTCAACAATGTCGTCTTCAGTGCAGGTTTCATCACCACAGCCCTTCAACACGTCACCGTCAACGCCCAGATCACCGAATTCATTGATAATCAGCGCAATCCGCTTGCCATTGGCGGTCTGGAGCATGTTGCGGATCAGGGTCGTTTTCCCAGCCCCAAGAAAACCTGTGATTACCGTTGCCGGGATTTTTTGTGCATCCATCTGTATTACACCTGTAGAAGCCTATTTCAGCTTGTTTGGAAGTCCTGCGGTTACGAAGTAAACATCATTAGCCACACTCGCAAGACGCTGATGCACCAGTCCCGACAAATCCACGAATTCCCGCGCCATTTTGTTTTCCGGCACAACGCCCTGACCAACCTCATTAGAGACAAGAACAATGGGAGCTCGGGCATCTTTCATATAGTTCGCAAGGCCTTCCGCCTCTTTGCCAACGTTGGCCTCCGCCATCATGAGATTGGTAATCCAGAGCGTCAGACAATCTACCAGAATGATCCTGCCCGGAATCGCAGCATGGGAAAGTGCATCAACGAGGGCCAGCGGCTCTTCCACTGTCTCCCATTCTTCACCACGTCGGTTCTGGTGACTTTCAATTCGCTCAACCATTTCATCATCAAACGCACGTCCGGTTGCCAGATAGATCGGCTTGAGACCTGATCGCAGCACCAAGTCCTCAGCAAACTTGCTTTTGCCGGACCGCGCCCCGCCCAAAATGAATGTGATGTTTTCCGACATGTGCCCCACTCCATTGATTTTGGCGCACCCTAAACAGCAACACCCGATATGGAAAGGGATTTCATGCACAATGGCTGACAGAATGATCTACCCGGCAAAAATTCAGATACCCTGTTGTGTCAAGCCCGCCTGCGCTGTAGGTAGAGCGTTTTGCAGCGTCCACATTTCTTCGGACGTCAGGAGTAAATTTCATTGGTTGATATCGCAACACGGGTCTGGAACCACAAGTGGAAAATCGATCCCATCGTTCGGTCATTGATCGATACTGATTTCTACAAATTGCTGATGTGTCAGTCTGTTTTCCGCAACAAGCCGGAAACAAACGTCACATTCAAAATGATCAACCGCTCAAAGCATATTCCACTTGCGAAATTGATCGATGAAGGCGAATTGCGCGAGCAACTTGACCACGTCCGCACGCTCAGCCTGTCGCGCGGCGAAAGCACCTGGCTTCGCGGTAATACATTCTACGGCAAACGCCAGATGTTCCGACCGGACTTCATGGAATGGTTTGAAAATCTTCAATTTCCCGAATATCACCTTGAACGCAAAGGCGACCAATACGAACTGACGTTTGAAGGCAAATGGCCGGAAGTCATGTTGTGGGAAGTCCCCGCGCTTTCGATCATGATGGAGTTACGCAGCCGCGCGGTTCTTGGAAACATGCGTAAATTTGAACTCCAGGTCCTTTATGCAAGGGCCATGACCAAGCTTTGGGGAAAGATAGAAAAGCTCCAAAAACTGGATGAGTTGCGGGTTGTGGACTTCGGCACCCGCCGCCGCCATTCATTCCTTTGGCAGGATTGGGCTGTTCAGGCAATGATTGAAGGCTTGGGCGAAAAATTCATGGGTACTTCGAATTGCCAGATCGCAAAAAACCGGGACCTTGAAGCAATCGGCACAAACGCCCATGAATTGCCCATGGTATATGCTGCTCTGGCTGACAGCGACGAAGAATTGCTCAAGGCACCATATGACGTGTTGAGTGATTGGCATGATGAACATGATGGCAATCTGCGGATCATTCTGCCCGATACCTATGGCACCGAACAGTTTTTGAAGAACGCGCCCGATTGGCTTGCCAAATGGACTGGCATACGCATTGACAGCGGGGATCCCGCCAAAGGCGCGGAAGCGGCAATCGCCTGGTGGCAACAACAGGGCGAAGATTTATCCGAGAAACTGATCATTTTCTCGGACGGCCTTGATGCAGACAAGATAATCGAGCTCTACAACGCCTTTGCAGGCCGCGTACGTGTGTCTTTTGGTTGGGGAACCATGCTCACAAATGATTTCCGTGGCCTCACCCAAACCGATGCATTGGCTCCGTTTTCCATCGTCTGTAAGGCCGTTTCAGCCAACGGAAGACCCACCGTCAAGCTTTCAGACAACCCCCGCAAGGCAACAGGTCCGGCAGAACAGATCGAGCGCTACAAACGCGTATTCGGCATTGGTGAGCAGACTGAGCAAGACGTGATTGTTTGAGCGTTTGTTTCGTCGACGGCGGGTTAGCCGTAACCCAAGTCTTCAATCAGCCGGTCTGTAGGCTTCAACTCTTGAGCTTTCATGCAAACCAATTCAGTCACCCAATAGAGTGTCCGTGAAACAATGGCCGCTTCGTCTAGATTCGGTTTTTGCGACTGTTGCTTTTTGCTCAAGACAAAATCGACAACATCTTGAACAGTGATAAATTTCTCAACATCTTCGTCCGATACCTCGACGCCAAATTCTTCCTCTATGGCCATGGCTAACTCGAAATGTTCCAAGCCCATGATCAAATCCTCATAGGGAGTCTCTTACGCAAAAAATCTGTATAGACTACACAGGGCGGCCCAGATTCTTACCCATTTCTCGAATGCGCTTGCGCTGGATCATACGGCCTATGAAACGGCCGGACAGATAATAAATCGTGAGCGTCAGCAAAACAAACAGCCCAAGCGTAACAGCCGCGTAAATCAGATAAGCTGCGCCATAACTCATGACCGGCTGATTTGCAGAATCATTGATCAAGACCACGGTCATATTCAATGCAATCAGGCATGCGATTGCGCCGAGCACATCCAGAAATAATGCACCGTTTG
>JASJDO010000073.1 GCA_030065115.1 Rhizobiaceae bacterium
TGTATTTTCCGTTATACCTTTGGTATCACAAATAATCCTTCTAGTAAACCTTTTCGGATAAAAAAAGATACGAAAGGTATCATATGTTGACATCGGCACAAATGAAGGCGGGGCGAGCTTTAGTTGATTTGTCTCAAAAATCTCTGGCCGAACTAACTGGTTTGTCCGTTCCGACAATTAAGAGAATGGAAGGGCCGAAAGGACCAATGGCGAGTTCGGGAACAAATGTTCAACTGGTCATAAACGCCCTAGAATCTGCTGGCGTTGAGTTCATCCCGGAGAACGGCGGCGGTGCAGGTGTGCGATTGAAGAAGTAATATAGGTTGAGTTCCTACGATGAGCGACGAAGAGGCATTAGACTTTAAAGGCTATTACAACAGTCTCTCGACGACGGCTTGTTTTATCTCAATGTTTTTCAATAAAACAAAATTGGCAACTGGAACGTGTTTTTTTGTACAGTCTAAGCATGGACCTGTATTGATCACGAACCGCCATAACTTCACTGGCAAAAACAATTTTACAGGAAAGGTGTTGAGCAAGACTGGTGGAATACCAAACCACGCTGTTGTTACGCTTCAAACCAATGGCGGAGAAGTATATTATCACATAGATTTATTCGACCATGAATTTCAAGAAAAGCCTGCGTGGATTGAACACCCAACCTTGGGCGAGAAAGCGGACATTGTTGCATTACCAGTTTATGAAATGAGCAACATTATCAATGAAGAAAACAGTATCTCACTTGATGCAAATTGGCACAATTTTAATGTTGGTAGTGAATTGCAAGTGATTGGATACCCGTTCGGTCAAATAAGCGGGCCTTTCGCGGTTTGGTCAAAAGGATATATCGCGACCGAACCAGATTTTGATATTGGTGGCCTTCCAGTTTTTCTAATTGACTGCAAAGCTAGACCTGGTCAATCTGGCTCCCCAGTTTTCGCCAGATTTAAAGTTGGAGATGTTGTTGAACATCAAGGCAATCATTTCCAAGCAAAACGCACTATGAATTACTTCGCAGGAATTTACTCTGGCAGATTGAGAAGCGATTCCGACCTTGGTATGGTCTGGAAGCAGCAAGCGCTTGTAGAGCTTGTTAAAAATGCAAATGAAATTGGCAGTTCCCATGTTATGAAAAAGTCAAGACATTTGTTTAAAACGACTGGGTCTAAACCCGTAGATTTGGCAAATTTAATTTCAGACAATAACTCACTACTTTAGCGGAGCAATCCGCAAAATGAACTCGCAAAAACAAACTAACCAGAGATTAGAGCAACAGTAGCGGTACATTCTGACAGTAGCGCAGAAAGTTCTTTGCGCTCTTCCTTCATTTCAATTGTCCGCATCCCGTGCACATACCGACCGTGTTTTTCACCTCTTGGCGCGCCCGCATATGCACCATGAAAGCGACAGACTTTTTTGCCTTTTACAGCCGGTGCTTTGCAGCGTTGGCCAGTTCGCTTTGAAGTAGCAGTACATCTAGGCGCTAGGTTCATGTCATTAACGGTCATTTTTCTGCTTGCCCCCGGCATGGACATCGCCAACAACGGCCTGTGCATTATCTGAAACATGCACATGTTGGTGTTTCACATTGATCTGCTGGCTTCCGTTTGAACGATGTTTCTTGAGAGCTTCCACTTGTGACGCAAAGGTTTTGCCTAATCTTCCCAATGCTCTTTCGTAGTGTTTGAACTGCTCAAGTGAATTTGCATTCTTAAGCCTTCTAGCTACGTCTGTGGTGGCATTGTGTACCGCTACCATTTGAGTAGCCAAAAGAGCCTCAATGCCGTCTCTTGGTCCTATTTCTTGAACGACAGATATTGCTAAATTTGCTGCATGCTGATTAGGGACAGCCTTTGAACTGGTAATGTTCGCGATGTCGTTTAGAAAAAATTCTGAAGCTGGAACAATTGTTAGACCAAACGCTTCCATAAACCTCAATCGACCCGCAACTTCATCTCCAAATCCTGCAATTTTATCCTCGGTAATTGTCACAGTCACTCCTGCGGTACGATAAGCACTATCCAGATACTTGCTAAACGATTCAGGGTGTTCTTCGATTGCATTAGGTCCGTGCAGTTGAGTGAAGATTTTCTCAGCAAGCAATCGAGTGTTGTACTTCCCGTTATCATCCTCAATTTCATCAAGGATGGTATCAACTTCCTCTTCTGAAAGCTCGGTTCTCGTTTGCTGCAAAGGAACAACTTTATTGGCCATTCTGTGCTACTTTCTTTCCAGCGCGATTTGCATCACGGCGCTCTTTCTCAGCCATCAAACGAAATTTCCGACCTCGTTTTTCGTCCTGAGTTCTGGATGCTTCCAGCTCTTCCGGTGTTTTCTCTGGCTTGGGTTGTGCTGGGAACATTTCAAAAGCCGAAGTTGATTGGAGAATATGAATAGTAATCGTGCCAAACTCAGACAGCGGTAGGTTGTCGATAAGGGTTTTGATTTCGGCACACGCTTGATGGAATGGGCCAATCGCTTGGAACTCACGTCCAGGGTAAACAATGCCCCAGCAACCGCCACGCATTTTGCTTGAATCATCCAAACGCTGTGGAACGATGAAATACTGATTGTCGGCCCTGTAAACATCTTTCGTTTCTAGAATGCATTCATCATTCGAGATGGAAAGATCAGTGAAAGCGCCCGTAGGGCGGAAGTTTGGATTGCCAGCTAACCGTTCAATCACTCCCACCGGGTTAGCATTGTGCTTCTTTGAGAACGCGGCCCCTTCATCTGTCTGTTCATACAAAACACCGGAAGTCCAACTCTTGAAAAGCAATAGCTCATGGCGATAGCTTTCAAGCTGTAGCTCTGGAAGAGACAACACATTGCGAAGCTTCTCATATTCATCCGTTGCGGTATCTGGGATATGGGGCAATGCCAAAATATCATTCAGCCGTGAATATGAAATTCCCGTCATGCTATGAACGTTGTCACGGGAAAGCCCCGCCTGTTGCATTGCATCTTCGATTTGTTGTCCTGTTGTGGTCATTGGTTTGTTCCTTGAGTTGTTGATTGGGGTTTCATAGGGGTCCATAGAGCTGCAACCGCTGCTTTTGGATCTGATACTATCCAGCCAAAGCCGGATGGTGATTTAACTATGCCTGGAATGCCGTCTGTTCGTTCTTTGAGGCAGACGACGCCATACGGTGGCAGATTGCTGTTCTCGTTCAGAAAACGTGGAAGAGAAAGCGAAGTCATAATGCGCTCAGCTTCTTTTGTTGAATTTCATCACGTAGAAGCTTTGCTGCTGTAGACAGCGAAATCATTTCTGGCCTGTTTGATTTGTCGGAAAGAGGTGGAAGAAACTCTACCACTTTGGTTTTACCATCAGCTTCTGGCTGCGCTTGCCCTTTGGGCGGGCAGCTTGCCGAAGCTTCGCTCTCCCAACATGGTATATTAGATACTGGTACGTTGCACGTACCCATAACTTCTTGATTTTCGCCATTATGGCTACGTTGGACGTATCCATTCGCTACGTTGGACGTACCCATAGGTGATTTCATGGATACGTTGGACGTACCGTTACGATACGTTGGACGTACCCCCGAATTTTCTTTGTCCTGTTCTTCTTCAAGCTTTTTTTGTTTTCTTTTGGCCTTCATCGCGGCGGTCGCCTTGAGAGTTCTTTCCTTCTGAGATTCAGCTTGTTTGGCTGCTAGGAGAAGTTCTTCTTCGGAAGGTTTCCAGATTTTATATGTGCGTAATGCCGTGAGGCTTTTGCAGTCCAGCGGCATGTCTTGGGGGTGTTCAGTCAGCAGCCATCTTGTTGACCTAGAAAGTCTGTTGACACTTAACTTCCAATCGAAAGCACCTTTTACAATGGGTGCAATAAAGCCAGTCTCACAAAGTCTGTTAAAAGCTTTCAGAGCGGTTGCTGGTGTGACAGAAAGATAGTCGGCACCTTCACGCAGTGATACACCGATATCACCATTGTTTGTCCCGTTGTAACGCCTTTTGATGCACAACAACAAATCGCGCTCTCTTGAAGAAATCGAATGCCAAGCAAGGGAATCCATCATCGAATGAGTGACCTGGACAAATCGGGGCGCGTTGTTGCGCCCCTTTTTGTTTGGCTTCCTGCTCATGCAGCCACCTCTTTCAGGATTTCGACTTGGGACTCCAATCTGTACCGGGCATGGTTTCTCGCCCACTCGCCACCGTGGGTTTCGTGCTCAGTTGAAATCAAAACATCGTATTCGCTACGCAACCGATGAATGTAGCCACTAAGCCGTGGAGCAGGATTCTCAAGGCTTGTGATGCCTTTACTTCCCGCTTTGAGAAGCTGCTCCATACACCAGAGTGGACGTCCTGACAGGACAATTTCACGCTCGTTATTGATTAAGAAGGTCTGCTCGCGTTTCGCCATTATACAACCCTCCTATAACCTTGGAGGTCAGCCACAAGTCGAGCATGACTAATTGACAATGCAAAACGTTTTGAAAGATGCCGAACTTGCCATGACATAAACTTTGCTTTATATGTTTTTATATCGATAGTACCGCCGAGTGCATTGATTTCTTGAGGGTTGCCGCTTGACCGAGTGGCGACCCTTTCTGTTTGTAGAGACATAGAAAATCCTTTCGTTCCACGATTTATGGCTTCGCTGAATTGCGATACAAAATTTCTAATTTTGTGGGATGAAGCGGCCACGAGTTAAGCCGCCTCAGTTGCCATACGAGCTTCAAATTCAGAGAGTTGGTCTTCAGTCCAATAGCGCTGACGATTGATGTAGAGGGGCTTTGCAAGCAATCCGTTTTGCACCCAGCGCCAGATCGTCATGTCAGTGACCTGATAGCGCTCCTGTAAGTGGCGAGACTTGCGGTACTGAACCGATTGTTCAGCAGTGTATGCATTTTCCATGTCTATACCTCATTGTTCTAACAATGAAGGTAATTTGGAGTTCTAATACGAGTGGCGCAGATGGTAGACTGCTGTTTAAAAAATTGGTGGCCTACCCTTGGTCCTGGCTCCTCATTTGAGACCGTGCTTGCTTAATGCGCTCATAGGAAAACCCTTCTGCCGGGCCGATGGACAATGCTGTTGCTGCTACTCTCACAAACTCATATCCTGCACCATACAGTTTGCCGGAGACTGTGTCTCTGGCTCCAAAACTATTGTTTGGAAAGTGCTGATTGAACAACCGTGGTATATCACGGCCAATCAATATTGTAATTGGATCAACGCCAATCAAATCTGGCCTACTGCTCCGTTCATTTTTTAGATGTAGCCTGTCTTTCCTGCGATAAAGTTGGATTTCTTGGATCGATTTCAACGCGCCCTGTGCTTCAGAAAAAAGGTAGCTGGGATTGCCGAATGTTTGTTGATGTTTCTCATGCAGTCTGAGCGATACCAAATATGCTGCCTGAGATTCGTCCTCTATGTGGGCATTAATTTCTTCGAGCGCCTTTCTTAATTTCTTGAGTTTCTTCTCAAACTGACGCTCGGATGGCGGTTTCTTAACCAAACAATCGTGTTCGAAAGCGAAATAAGCCTTTGAGAGGTCCAGAGCGATTTTCTGCATTTCTTTAGCGTTTGGAATTGGTGCGCGCTCGGTGAAAACTGTGCTTGCTAAGTCTCTGCTAAGTCTATTCGCGACAACCTCAGAAAGTGCTTCGGGTGTATCGAGCTTAACTAGTCTGCCTCTGGGCAACGGTGTTACGTTTTCAACCACGAATGCTCACCACCTTTCCCAAATTGCTGTCGGATGAAACCAAATCCTGAATGAAACGCCCCAAGGTATCCACAGCCGTCCGCTTTTGCTCCTCGTAATCAGCACGATTGTAGATTGCCGCCACACCTTTGATTGAGCCAGTCTTATGGGCTATCAGCTTCTCAATAATATGTGGGTGAACCTGCAAATCAGCCAAGCCAGTGGCAACTGTTCGCCTAACGTCATGTATCCGCCAGGGTTGCAACTCATCATCTGACAGCAATTCAGAAATTCTATTGTCCATCCGTGCTTTTACTTTCGAGAAACCGGATACGGGTGTGACTTGATTGGTAGTAAACACCGGAGAAGATTTTCGTTTTCCAAACATTGGAATTTCATTGAACACATCAATTGCTTGAGAAGACAACGGAATGATGTGCTCTTCCCCTCCCTTCATCCGCGAGCCGTCTATGACAAGTCGTTTCCCCTGTAGGTCAACTTCTGACCAAATCAGGTCTGATATTTCAGAACGACGCGCACCGGTTAGTAGCAACAGTTTGAATATCGAACCAAACGCATAACCGATTTCATTGGCGGCTTGCCAATACGCCATCATCTCATGTTGTTTCAGAACGCGCTCTCTTGAGGTTTCCTTGGCGGGCTTCTTTGTTCCTGCCGCAAAAGACTCTTTCAAAATGTCTTGCTCGACAAGCCAATTGCTGAATTTCGAAAGTGCAGAATGCATCCTGTTTGCCACATAGGGCGCAGTCTCTGACTTCTTGTTGAGTAGTTGAACAAAATCCCGTTTGGTTATCTTGTCTACCCTAAGATTGCCCCATTGAGGTAAAACTTCACTGTTGAAGAGTCGCTTTGTCTCGTAGGCTGATTTTTGCCGCTGCTTTTTATCAACATACAGTTTGAAGAACTCGGTAATTTGGTAGTCGAGCAACATGGTTTCATCCAAAGCTTCTGCCCTTGCCTGCTTACGCTTCTCATTCGGATCTATGCCTTTCTCAATGTCTGATAGCGATGCTTTTGCTAACGCCCTCGCCTCTGCGAGCGTGATAAATGGATATTTTCCAAGTGTATATTTTTGGGGTTTGCGCGTTAGCGGATGCCTGTAACGAACTGCCCAGGACTTTACTCCAGTGGGCTGAACAACAAGATACAGGCCGCCAGTGCGAACATCTGGATATTCTTTCCGCTTGTCGGCTGGCTTGATGTTATCAATCGAGTTTTGGTTTTTGATCTCGGTTTTAGCCATTTGTTTGTTACCCCGCATCGTTACCCTGTATCTTTGGGGTAACCATCAGGGTAACAAAATAGTCTGATTGGCTAAGTTATGCAATGTTATTAACATTCGCCAACATGAAAAAAAGAAAGGATTTTGGCGTGAATTATGCGCCGCACATATGTGATTCGTTGTTTGGAAGTGTTAACGAATATCTACTGACTTTTAATCAGTAGGTCCAGGGTTCGAATCCCTGACGGATCACCATCTTACCCCCCCCAATTTTTTACAATCATGAAACTTGTTGTTGCATTAGCAGCAACAATGAAAGCTGTCGAAATTTCGACCGATCTCCACCCGTTATTCACCGGGTTCTTTCTGGGCGAGCTTCAGTTTACCGTTATGTGAACGTTAAACATGGCATAGAATTTGCGTTATGTCATTTTGGGGGTCTTGACGTTATCGTGCCAAATGACACATCTTTTGGCGAAGGGGCGTCATATCCATTTCATTGGAAGTTCTGCATTGCGCAGAATCAGGGTGGAAATTATGTCGCATAAATTACTTTTTGGAATACTCGCATCTGTATTAACAATCACCAGTCAGGCGAGCTTTGCACAAACGATTGGAACCACTGTAAAGGCTGATGACACAGTTCGGGGCAGCAAGGCTGGAAAACTTGCCCAAAACACAAAAGTGGTAGCAAACGAACGCATCACAGCAAACCGTACCGGCCTTGGACATATCCAGTTCAATGACGGTACAAAAATGGTCATAGGCCCCGGTACGCGCCTAAGACTTGATGAAACGGTCTATAATCCCAACGGATCGACCTTCAAGAAATTTGCTCTCAAAACCTCTGCCGGAGCGATACGCTTCATCAGCGGCAACAGTGGCTCATCATCTTATCAGATTGACACGCCTACCGGCACTTTGGGTGTCCGGGGTACTGCATTCGATATGCAACACTACCGAGGCAGAACCTACATAATGCTGGTCGATGGCGAGGTAGAGTTTTGTACTAGACTCAATCGATGTGAGACATTGACAAGAAAGTGCAGCTTTGTCGTTGCCTCACCAAGTGGACGCGTTTCCGAACCGGTATTGCCACGAAACAGTCAATTCAATCGACTGGACATGGAGCGGTATTTCCCGCTGATTTTTGATCAAAGTCCAATTGTTCCGGACTTCCGGTTAAATGCATCAACCTGCGCGAGTGGCTCAAGATTTGCCTTGGAGAATGAACCGGACGGACCAGACGGAATAGACACATTTGGCGGCTTTGGAAGTGACCCTGACCCAGGCGAACCAGAAGGAGATGACCCAGGTGGTGATGATCCAAGCCCGGGCGATCCTGGTCCGGGCGATCCCGATCCAGGTAATCCTAGTCCCGGGGATCCGAGCCCAGGAGACCCAGGCGGTGATGACCCAGGAAACAGACAATAGATGTTCTACTAAAACAGGCGGCTTCTCTCTTTTGGCGAGCCGCCTGCTTCATGTTTAAAACACTATTCTGTTTTGAAGCCTCAATAATACAGCGATACCGCGTGCTTTGCTTCAGCGAAGAATAACCAGCGCTCAACGAAGAGACCTGCCAACAGGGAAACAAATGCTAATGCCAGCAAGTGGTTCGGTGCAGAGGTCACCAGCACAATCAGGCAAAGGGCTAATGGAATAATTGCTCCGAGAAAGAGAGAGATCATTCTGAGCTTATTTGCATGCTTGCGGCCGACCTGATGTACCATTTCTTTTGTAAGATAGTTTTCACCGCTATGCGGCTTTTCAAGCAATCTGACCTTGCCGATAAAACCAAGTCCAGTTGCAGTATCTGGTGAAGAACCGCGGGCTGCCAGCGTGTCATTGGCAACAGAATTCCACCAAAGCAGTTTGCAAACCCATGCCGCGCCTACAGCCACAAGTGCTACCAGTGCGATAGAGATGCTGCCAACTTCCTTCCAAAAACCAAAGCTTCCGGCCAAAAGTACACCGCTGGCCAGCGCAAACAAGAGATAGCAAACCGGGGTCAGAGTGTTGTTCCAGGAAGGAACAGTTTTCAATTGAGCGTAAATCATTGCTGTTGCGAAAACCGTTGCCACAGAGCCAAGAAACAGCAAGATGCCCAAGGCAGAAGAGCGTACGCCATAAAACACCCAACCGAAAGCATACAAAGCGAAAACCAACAATGTAAACACTGCCAATACGCCTTCTCGCGACAGCCACGACGAGCGCCACTGGCTAAAAGCTCGCCATGCGCGTTCCGGGTGTCCGAGATGAAAGGTTGATGAGATCAAACCTGCCACGGCCAACCCGCCAGCAATTAGACAGGCAACGAAGGCGCCAATACCACTTTCAGGAAGCGGCACGCCGAGACCGATCATCGCCAAGAAGCCAAAGCCGGCTCCGGAAGTTACTGTGAAGAAGATGACTGAAAGTGCGGGATGCATCAGAGTTTCTCCAGTGTTTTGTCAAGCCAGCCGAGGAAGCCCTTGGAATCCAGCTTCTTGGTTTTGGTTTCTTTCGGTTCAACTGCTGCAGCCGTCTTTGGACGCGGCGGCAGATATTTGTTTACCGGCTTTGTGCCCTGTTCAGGCATCAGGTCCATGCCACCTCGCTCTGCGACCAGTTTGGATACATCAGAGTTAGGATCGCCAAGATCACCAAAATGACGAGCTTCTGCCGGACACGTACGCACACAAGCTGGTACGCGATCTTCCTCCGGCAGATTATCGTTGTAAATGCGGTCGACGCAAAGCGTACATTTCTTCATGACGTTTTCGACCGGGTCCATTTCCCGGGCGCCGTACGGGCAAGCCCAAGCGCAAAGACCACAACCAATGCACATGTCTTCATCGACAAGTACAATGCCGTCTTCGCCGCGCTTATAGCTTGCACCGGTCGGACAAACGGTTACACAGGGCGCGTCATCGCAATGCAAGCAAGATTTAGGAAAGTGAACGATCTGTGCCGGGGCATCTTCCGGCGTCACTTCAAAGGTGTGAATACGATTGAGCCACGAGCCAACCGGATCAGCACCATAGGCATCAAGGTCAGAGAGTGGAGCGCCGTATCCGCCAGTATTCCATTCCTTACAATTAACCACACAGGCGTGACATCCAACGCAGGTATCGAGATCAATAACCAGACCCAGTTTTTTGCCGGTTGTTTCAGTTGGAAGTGAAGTCATCAGTTCCACTCCTTGCCATATTCAATGTTCACGGGTGCAACCTTGGTTTTCTTTTGAGCCGGGAATTGCGGTGCAGTTGGACCAGTTTGGTCCGAAGCTTTTTTAATGTTTACCCGGAGGTCAAACCATGCTGCCTGCCCCGTTACGGGATCTGAATTTGACCACCGCATGCCATCGCTCTTTGGTGGCAACAATTCATGGATAAGGTGGTTGAGCAGGAAGCCTTTCTTTGCTTCTGGGGCGTCCGGATCCAGGTTCCATGCACCAGACCTCTTACCGATCGCGTTCCATGTCCACATGGTATTCACGTTGACGGCATCCATGCGCTTAACCGGAACTTTAATGGCGCCATGGTGAGACGAGATTTCTGCCCAGTCGCCATCTTCAAGACCTACGGCTTCACAAATAGCACCCGGCACATAAAGCGGATTAGCTCCATGAATTTGGCGCAGCCAAGCGTTTTGAGAGCCCCAGGAGTGATACATGGCCGCCGGACGTTGTGTCAGCGCGTGGTACGGGTAATCGGCTTCATCAATGCCCTCGCCCTCAAATGGCGGATACCAGGTTGGCAAAGGATCGAAGCAAGTCTTGATACGTTCTTTGTGTGTCTCAGGCGCCACCGGCTCCATCTTGCCATCCGCACAGAGTTGAAACTTCGCAAGCGCCTCATGATAAAGATTGAAGACGTTTTCTACAGGACCGTCCTGCAGACCCATTTCAACTGCCCAATCCTGCCAGTGCTGGTTGGCATGTTTGAAGTATTTTGCATTTTCGGGAACATGCGCTTCGAAAAAACCGCCATTTTCAATGTAAGCATCAATCTGGTTCGGGTTTGGTTCACCACGACCATGAGACTTTCCATCCTTGCCGCGGAAACCAGCAAGCGGCCCGACACCCGGTTTGCGCTCATGGTTCGCCATATAGTCAGCGTAGTCTTTGAACTTTGCAGTGCCATCTTCATTGGTCATACCCGGCAGCCCCAGACGCGCACCCAGCTCAATCAAGACCGACTGGAAACCGCGAACATCCCTGCCCTCGGCTTGGGTCGCAGGATCGACAACAGGCCAACGTATTGAATCAGCCATCACATCCGGCTCGCAAATCGGGCGGTCTAACAGAGAGATACAATCGTGACGTTCGAGATAGGTCGTATCCGGCAATACCAGATCAGCATACGCCACCATTTCCGAATTATATGCATCGGAATAGATGATCTTCGGAATGACATAATCGCCGTTCTCGTCCTTGTCTTCCAGCATCTGCATGACACCGCGCGAATTCATGGAAGAGTTCCACGACATATTCGCCATATACATGAACAGGACATCGACATGATACGGATCGCCGGCGTGCGCGTTTGAGATCACCATATGCATCATACCGTGAGCCGAAAGCGGCGCGTCCCACGAGTAGGCGCGGTCGATACGTTGAGGCGTTACGCCATCTTCCTCGAGTAACAAATCTTCCGGACCACGCGGCATGCCAAGTGGCGGGCCTGCAAGTGGTTTACCCGCAACTGCAAATCCATGCGGTTTGGGCTGCGCGGGAACAGGTCTCGGATAAGGCGGCTTGAAACGGAAACCACCCGGGCAATCGATTGAACCCAAAAGAATTTGTAGCAAATGCAAAGCCCGGCAGGTTTGGAAACCATTAGAGTGCGCTGATATTCCGCGCATGGCATGGAAAGAAACCGGGCGCCCGATCATCTTGTCGTGCTTCTCGCCTTTCATATCTACCCAAGGTTGGTCGATAACGATTTCTTTCTCAAATGCAGCTTCGGCCAAATCCTGAGCAATACGCTTGATCTGAGAAACCGGGACACCCGTTCTCTCTGTCACATTCTCAGGCGAGAAATCATCAGACATGTATTTCTCGGCCAAAAGCTGGAAAACCGGACGAGCTACTTTACCGCGTGCGTATTTGCATTCCCCCTGCAGTGCAGGTTTTACGCCTTTTTTGGAATGTTTGGCCGCTTTACCGGTTTTACGATCCATGACCAAAATGTCACCGGCCTTGTCGCGCGCAAACAGGCCGTGATCTGCACCACCAGGATTGTCGATCACCAGATATGCAGCGTTTGTATAACGAAGCAGGTAGTCAAGATCGACCTTACCCATCTTCAGCAGTTCATGAATGAGCGCAAGGATGAACAAGCCATCCATGCCGGGTGTAATCCCAACCCATTCGTCAGCGACCGCATTGTAACCGGTTCGAACCGGGTTCACACCGATGATCTTTTTGCCACGGCGCTTAACTTCAGCGAGCCCCAGTTTGATCGGGTTGGAGTCATGGTCTTCGGCCACACCAAAGATCATGAAGAGTTCTGTGTTTGACCAATCCGGTGATCCAAACTCCCAGAACGCGCCACCGAAGGTATAGATGCCGCCGGCAGCCATGTTGACTGAGCAGAAACCACCATGTGCAGCAAAATTTGGTGTACCATATTGCTGTGCCCACCAACCCGTCATCGACTGGCTTTGGTCTCGACCTGTAAAAAATGCGAGTTTGCGAGGATCTTCCTGGCGCGGCTTTTCCAACCATTTGGTTGCGAGCTGCAGCGCCTCTTCCCACTCAATTTCCTTGAACTCGCCCTTGCCACGCTCACCAACGCGAAGCAGCGGTTTGTTGAGACGTGCAGGAGAATAATGCTGCATGATACCCGCTGAACCCTTGGCGCAGAGAACGCCCTTGTTCACCGGGTGATCGCGGTTGCCCTCAATGTAACGTACCTTTGGCTGTCCGTCCTCGCCCTTGCGAATGTGGACGTTGATGCCACATCGGCACGCGCACATGTAGCAGGTGGTTTTGCGCACCTCATCAGACACGTGTGGTGATTTATTCAAGTCACGATCATGAACGCCCATGGAACAACCTTATATTTGTTATGCGATCCGATATATAACATCACGATAAGGGCAATTGGCCCCAACTGGCAAACAATTTGGTACCAGCAGTCCCAATAAATGACTAACGAGCAGTCATTTCAGCAACTTCTTCACAGATGATTTCTGATATCACAACACAATCAGCAACATCAAAGGTCAGTGGTACCCGCATATCGCAAGTCCGCGACAAGATCTCTTTGGTTTTTGGCAGGTCGGGAATATCCTGCAGATATTGCCATGAATCATATCGGCTTGTGAATGCAACCGGCTCTTCTGCACCAAACCATTTAATCTCGACACCACGCTGGCCACATCTCGACACCAATTCCGGAATGTCTTCGCTTGATATGCTCATTGGTTGAAACTGTATGGATGATCCAACATAGGCTTCATGTTGTTTGCGCTCTGGCAAGAAAAGATGCGGAGACCTGCGCAATCCCACTTCAAGTGCTTGGTAGCGTTCATTCCAGCGTTGGATATTTCGATTCAACCCCTTCAATTGATCGCGTAACAGCGAAGCGCGCAGGTTATCCAATCGAGCCGAGAGATTGGGTGTATCCAGCCTGATTTTTTGGAAAACCTCTTCAGGTGGTGCATTCCCGTGACGTCCATAAAGCATATACGAGCCCGTATGAATGATCGCCCGCGCTGCGACTTCTTCATCATCTGTTGTTAGAAAACCACCCTCACCCGAATTCATATGTTTGTAGGTCTGATTTGAAAAACATCCGACTGTGCCAAAATTGCCGGACTTTTTTCCTTTCCATTCTGCACCCATCGTATGTGCACAATCTTCTATCAATGTGATACCGAACTCTTCACATAGGTCCATAACCGCATCCATATCCGTGATATGTCCGCGCATGTGAGAGAGCATCATGAATTTTGCGCCTGATGATTTCGCTTTTGCGCGAAGATCATCAATGTCTGTGTGCCAATTGTCATCAATCTCGACAAATACCGGCATCGCTCCGGCGGCGTGCATGGCTCCCGGCACTGGTGCAAGCGTGTAGGCATTGGCGAGAATTTTGTCTCCCGGCTTCAAACCGACAGAGCGCAAAGCTATTTGCATCGCCTGGCCACCGGAAGTGCAAGCAACGCAGTATTTAGCACCCTGATACTCCGCATATTCGCTTTCCAGCAAAGCAACTTCCGAAACCTCACCTTCCAGAGTGTTGTAACGATGTAATCGACCGCCTTCGAGAATTTCAACAGCACGCGCGATCGCCTCTGATGACATCCCCTCCTGCTGGGTAAAAGGTTTCTTGAACGTCGTTTTGTTCATCGCTCTGTCTCACAAAAAAGCCGGGGCAGTTTCCTGACCCGGCTTGTTTCTGGAATGATCCCGAATTAGCCGCGGCCTTTCCAAGGGATCAAACGTTTCTCCATCATACGCATCAGCACCTCGATACCGAAACCAATGATACCAATGATCACGATACCCACGATCACGATGTCGGTGAGCTGGAACTTGGATGCAGCGATAATCATTTTACCGATCCCCTTTTCCGCAGCAACCAGTTCCGCAGCAACAACCGTACCCCAACAGACACCCATGGCAACACGCGCACCGGTAAAGATATCCGGAAGTGAGTTCGGAATGATCACACGCGTCAAAATTTGTGTCTTGCTTGCGCCCAAAGAATAGGCTGCATGCACCTTCGAAATGTTCACACCGGACACACCAGAGCGAGCGGCAATCGTCATAATCCAGAGAGCCGCAAGGAAGAGCAGAGAAACCTTGCCTTGCTCACCAATACCAAACCAGATGATCACCAGCGGGATCAAGGCCAAAGGTGGGACCGGGCGCATGAACTCCACAATCGGATCAAACCAGCCCCTCAACCATCCTGTAAGGCCCATGGCGTAGCCAAGCGGGATACCGAAGAGACAACCAAGGAAGAAACCCATGAACACGCGGGCGAGTGACCAGAACACGTTTTCCCAGAGAGAAACGCCTTGATAGCCCTCATTGTGTAGCTGAACAAAAGTGCTCCAAACCTGCTCTGGTGGCGGCAGGAACAATGCCTCCATGGTCATACCGCCGGATGGACGGATAGACAGGCTTCCCCGCCTTGTCATGAACACTTCACCGCCGTCGACTTCAACTACTTGTTCTGGAGCTATTGCCTGACCGTTGATTTCAGTTACCTGATAACCTTCTTCTTTGCCGCCATCATCGTTATTCTGAGCACGCAGGATCTTGTTACGGCGCTCAATCAACATGACAGCGTCGTCTTTAGCAAACCCGTCACCGGGAGCTACTTCCAACTGCTCAACGTCCGCGCCTTCTTTTGAAACGCGATAGGTAACCTTTGCAGTGTCGGTTTCACCGGCAGCATTCTTGGCTGTGTATTCAAACTGAAAATCGCCATTGGATGGGCCAGGCAAGCTAAACGGCAAAAGCTTTGACTCTGTCGCAAGACCCCAAAGGAAGAAGATGGTGACGACACCCAAAACAGACGCAATACGGTTGGCAACCACAGCACTTTCATCACCGAACGTAACAGTCTTGAGGCTACCAAAACCCGTTTGCTGCTTGCCCTTTGCATAGAGGCCATAGATAAACGCAAACGCGGAACTGAAGACCAAATAGACCGCAAAAATTAGCGCGATACCGAGGATCATCCACAGCGATGTGGTAATCATGAAACCGAATTCAGCCAAAAAATCAGAACTGGTAAAAAACATCGCTACCCCCTTATGCCGCGTTCTCGGTGCGGCCCATGATTTCTTCTTCCAT
>JASJDO010000074.1 GCA_030065115.1 Rhizobiaceae bacterium
TCGCAAGGTGCTGACGATTGGGGAGGGGCGTTCTCGGTTTCTCAGGGTGGGAAACTTGCCAGAATTGAAGTCGAAGAAGGGCATTTTGTTCTGGCAAACGAGAACAGCGACATCAGGGAGTTGAGTGCATGAATTTGGGCATTACGAGAGTTGTTTCCTCGCTTGTTGGCTTAGTTTGGATAGTGACGGCTGCATATGCGGGTGAAGTTCCAATGTTTGAGGCCAAGGTATCAGCTGGAGAACTTCCACCGGTTGCTGAGAGATTGCCTCTGGAACCCATGATTGTGGACTATGTCGCTGAGAACAAAACTGCTGGCAAATATGGCGGCGACATGCGTATCCTGATGGGAAAGGCCAAAGACACTCGCCAGATGGCTGTTTACAGTTACGCACGCTTGGTTGGGTATGGGCCGGATTTTATATTGAAACCCGACATCGCCAAATCCTTCCAAGTGAATGAAGGGCGGGAATTTACGTTCACTCTGCGAAAGGGACATAAATGGTCTGATGGCCATCCGCTGACATCAGAAGATTTTCGGTACTTCTGGGAGGACATGGTCCAGCATCCTGAATTGGGTCGGAAGGGTGTGCCAACCGACATGCTGGTGGATGGTGAAGAACCTACCTTCGAAGTAATTGACGAACTTTCATTCAAGTACACTTGGAGCAAACCAAACCCCGCATTTCTTCCTGCTTTGGCGGGAGCTTCGCCGCTGTATATTTATCGCCCTGCTCACTACATGAAGCAGTTTCATACGAAATATACTGATCCCGATAAGCTAGCGGAAATGGCAGCAGAGGCGGAAGCAAAAGACTGGACTGCGCTGCATACCAGAAAGCAACGCCAGCGGCGTGCGGAAAACCCCGACCTTCCTACCTTGCAAGCATGGTGGAACCGTACCGCTCCGCCCTCGACACGTTTCGTGTTTGAGCGAAATCCCTTTTATCATCGGGTTGATCCTGACGGAAACCAGCTTCCTTATATTGACAATGTCATCATGAATATTGTGTCCAAGGACGTAATTCCGGCAAAGGCGGGCACCGGCGAAGCTGATTTGCAAGCAAGATATTTGCGGTTCGATCACATCCCCTTCCTGAAGCAAGGAGAGGCAAATGGAAAATTCAGGACATTGCTTTGGAATCTGGGTCGGGGGTCACAAGTTGCGTTGTTCCCCAATCTCAACGCTGCTGATCCAGTTTGGCGAGAGTTAAACCGCGACGTGCGTTTCCGGCGGGCCCTCTCATTGGGTATCAACCGCGATGAAATCAATGAATCAATTTATTTTGGTCTCGCGCAACCGAGTGCAAATACAGTGCTCCCTGAAAGCAAATTTCATCGATCCGAATATGCAAATGCCTGGACAGCGCATGATCCGGCCAAAGCCAACAGTATTCTCGATGAAATTGGATTGGAAAAGCGAGACGGGGATGGGACACGCCTATTGCCGAATGGCGCAAGGCTAGAAATTACCGTTGAATCTGCTGGAGAAAGCACCGAAGAAACCGACGTGTTAGAGTTGATATCTGCGCATATGCGTGACATCGGTGTAAAAATGTTCGTTCGAGCTTCGCAACGTGATATTTTCCGCCGCAGGGCAAATTCCGGTGAAACGGTAATGTCAGTTTTCAATGGTCTGGACAATGGTGTTCCAAGTGCAGACATGAGTCCTCAAGAACTGGCCCCAACCGCGCAACCCCAACTGCAGTGGCCACAATGGGGGCAGTATAACGAAACTGGTGGTAAGGCTGGTGAAAAAGTTGATATGGATGCGGCCGAAACGCAATTGGTGCTTTACAACAAGTGGATGATTGCTCCGGATATGGAGAAGAAAACCGAAATCTGGCATGAGATGTTGAAGAACTATACAGATCAGGTGTTCACCATCGGTACAGTCAATAATTCAAAACAACCGGTAGTGGTTTCAGCTGACCTTAGGAACGTGCCCGAGGAGGCGGTCTATTCCTGGGAGCCTACGTCCTATTTTGGAGCTTACCGTCCCGACACTTTTTGGTTTGACCGATAGGAATCTTGGCTGGTGTTGGGGTATATTCTAAAGCGCTTTCTTTACATGATACCGACGCTGGTATTGACCAGCATGCTGGTGTTTTTCCTGATTGAATTGCCCCCTGGTGACTATTTCGAATCCTACGTGAATGAGCTGATCGCTGCGGGTGAGACCATTGATCCAAAGCAGATAGAATTTTTGCGCGCTGAATACGGTTTCGACAGACCTGTTTGGGAGCATTACTGGATCTGGGCAACTGGAATGCTGGTTGGAGATTTTGGCTATTCCTTTGAGTATGAATTGCCGGTGAGAGAAGTGATCGGTGATCGATTGATTTTCACAATCATTGTCACCTTTTTCACCATCATCTTTACCTGGTTGATTGCATTTCCGATCGGTATCTACTCAGCAACGCATCAGTACAGCTGGGGCGACTATGGGCTGACGTTCCTCGGTTTGCTTGGTCTCGCGACACCGAACTTCCTGTTAGCTTTGATTATGATGTATCTGGCCAACCAATGGTTTGGTACGGCCATCGGCGGTTTGATGGACCCCGAGTTTGTCGACAAACCATTCAGTTTTGCCAAGTTCATGTCAGTTATGGAACATCTCTGGATTCCGGTAATCGTCATCGGCACGTCGGGAACAGCTGCGATGATCCGCAGAGTTAGAGCCAACCTGTTGGATGAACTGCGCAAACCCTATGTTACCACCGCGCGGGCCAAAGGCGTGCCTGAATTCAAAGGATTGATGAAATATCCGTTCCGGATGTCGCTCAACTTCTTTATTGCGGACATTGGAAGTGTTTTGCCGCAGGTGATTTCCGGTGCCGAGATCGTGGCGATTGTACTCTCACTCGAAACAACGGGCCCGCTTCTCATTCAGGCATTGCAAAGTCAAGACATGTATCTTGCCGGTTCGTTTCTGATGCTTCTCGCTTTCCTGACCGTAATCGGTGTTCTGATTTCAGACATTGCACTTGGCTTCCTTGATCCCCGGATCAGACTGCAGGGAGGGGTGAGCCGATGAGTAATGTGACCTCCGAACTTCCTGAAGATCACTATGTCAATGAGGCGCCTTTTGACCCGAAGGCGATTGAGAAGCTGACACCCGAACAGGAAGCCGTTTATCTTGCTTCTCAAACACGGCTTATGTGGTGGAAGTTCAAGAAGCACAAACTGGCAGTCTTCTGTGGCATCTTTCTCTTGTTGATGTATCTAATGGCGGCTTTTGCCGAGTTTTTGGCGCCTTATAATCTTGAGGCCAAGAATTCGAAATACATTTATGCTCCGCCGCAATCGGTTCACCTGTTTCATGAGGGTGAGTTTGTTGGACCGTTTGTGTATGATTACAAAAAGGAGCTCGATCTTAAAACCTTTCAAAGAGTCTATGTGGAAGACACAAGCAAGATCATACCACTTCGGTTTTTCTGCTCCGGAGATCAATATCATTTCTGGGGAATGATCCCTGCGGACAATCACTTAATGTGTGCAGACATCAATAATCCGGTGTTTCTGCTTGGATCTGACCGACTGGGTCGCGATCTTTTGTCCCGCATTATCTATGGGGCACGGATTTCGCTCACCATTGGCCTTATTGGCATCATGATCAGTTTCGTCCTCGGTATCGTGATAGGAGGTCTTGCGGGCTATTATGGAGGATGGGTGGATTTGGTCGTGCAGCGCTTGATCGAAGTTATTCAGTCGCTGCCAACATTACCGCTTTGGCTGGTCCTTGCCGCAATTATGCCAGCCAATTGGTCTCCAATTCTGATCTATTTTGGGATAACGGTCATCTTGGGTTTGATTGATTGGACGGGCCTTGCCCGGGCCGTACGATCGAAACTATTGGCTTTGAGAGAAGAGGATTATGTCCTCGCGGCCCGATTGATGGGCGCAAGTCCCGCGCGCATTATCGGTCTTCATCTGGTGCCTGGCTTTATGAGCCACTTGATTGCTTCAGCAACAATCACAATTCCAACCATGATCCTTGGTGAGACAGCACTGTCTTTCCTTGGTCTCGGTTTGCGCTCTCCGACGGTTAGCTGGGGCGTATTGCTCAATGAGGCTCAGAACATCAATGTGGTGGCCATCACGCCATGGCTAATACTGCCTGTGGTACCGGTGATCCTTGTGATCCTCGCATTCAATTTCTTTGGTGATGGATTACGCGATGCCGCTGATCCATATGGCTAAAGCCGGCGACCTGGAAAAGTCAGCAGCAGAGTGAATGAAGGAATCGCGATTAGCCGAGGCGCCCGTGCCGGTTTTTAAGCCGTTACGGACGACAAGAATGCATCTGCAGATTGACCGTTATGAGCGGGCTTCTCATTGCAGTGTTTCGCATCAATGGCCTCTTTCCGCTTTTTCAAGCTCGCCAAAGCGCTATCATAGTGCGCATTGCCCAGCAGATTTTCAGCAATAGCCAATTGGCGGTTCAGCACTTCAATTGACCGTTCCAGTTTCATGATACGCGCATTTTTTAAACGGACCTTTTCTTCGCTGCCGCGCTTTTCGGCTTCGAGATCAAAGAGGCTCTCATCGTGGCTGGATTTCAATGCGGAATATTCTTCGCTCAACTTGTTGTAACGATCCTGAATATCGTTGGCATTCAACTGGCTTTGTTCCAACTCAGCTGTCGTATTGCTCAGCTCCAAACGAGTTCTGGAGAAGGCCTTTTCCTGCTCCGTAAAGCGTTGCTCGATGACTGCCAGCTTGTTTCCTAGATCTGAATTTTTCTGCCTGAAGCTGTCGTTTTCCACCATCAGGAGATCATATTTCTCCTTGATCGCTACCTGATCATCGCTCGCCTTTGTATACTTCGCGTCGATGGCTTGAATTTCTGACGATTGCTCTTCAAGCTTCTCACTCATCTGATTAATCTTGATGTGAGCTTGTTCGAGAGAGTCCCGATTTTTTTGCTTCACGCTCTCCAGCTGCAGAACCTCATCATACTTTTCTTCAAGCTTGGATTGCAGTTCCTTGTGCTCACTTTTAAGTTTTTCAGATTCAGCATGTAGCGATTGATACTTTTTCTCTGTGTCTTCCAGTTCGCTGATCTCAACCTTTGCTTTTGAAAGATAATCAAACAATTGGTCTGATTTCTTTGTCAAAGCCTTGATGATCATGTCAGTACGAGCCAATTGATCCCGCATTTCCTCAACTGAAGTCTGTCGACGTTGCAATTCATGAACGCGCTTTGATGCCATCGCAGCAGTCAGATTGGCTTTATATTCCGGCGACTTCGCCTCAGGAGTGAAAGCAGATATTGGCTTTTCAAAGTCCAGGTCAACTGAGGACAGTTCCTCACCCAACTTTTCTGCTGTCAAATCTTCAAGATAATCCTTGTCTTCATAATCAAGCGCGATTTGCTTGATTTCTTCAGAAAGGGTTTCTTTCCGCTCGACTTCAGCCATAGCTTGTTTCAGGCTGGTATCTTGACCAGTTTCAGGCCATGTCAGATCTTCGCCATTTCGGTTATTCCCTGACAAGAAGGTTTTAATATTTTCGAATCCAGTCATTACGCATCACCTAGATTGGTTTCAGTTTTCGCCCCGGATCGATCTTTTCAAACATGGAGTGTAAGACAAGTCCAATGTTTATTAAAATTATAATTAAAATTTGAGATAAACCTAAATGGAAAACAAACCTGGTTAATTGCACTTCAAACGACTTGTCCTTACGTTTGGTGACGCTGAAATTTTTCAAAAAAATGTACATAACAGCAGCGTTTTCAAAACCAGACAAAAGAAAATGCGCTGTAATTAACGTATCTAACGCATCGCAAATCCCGTGTTTGTCTGCGTTATTGGATGCCGAAAGCAGATAAGATCAGAGAATACTATTGTAGCGTTTTTTGCTCTGGATTCAGTTTCTCAAGTTCTGCCATCTCATCTTCTTCGGATGGATCGGATGACCCAAGATGATGCGGATCTGACAAACGGTTCTTGTTTTCCAACATTTGTTGATAGTCGGAAACCAGAGATTTCAATTCCGCAGCCTGGCTTGAAGCAGCTTCGTACTTCTCACGATACCGTCGAAGCTGATTGAGCTCGTCAGTATATTCATCCAAGCGGTTTTGAAGTGCCCTGTTTTCATTCTGTACATGCTTGAGGTCAGTCAACGCAGTGTTGTAGCGCAGATTGAGTTCACTCAACTTCCCGTTGGTGGTCATAAGTTCCTTTCGGTCCCTATCTTGAAGTTTGCTCGCCTTAGACAGCTCGGACTTAAGGCGGCTTGCTGAAGTCTCTGCATCACGGGTAGACTGTTTCAGCATTTTCAATTCGGTCTTCAAATCGTTTATCGTTTGATGCGCAATCCTGCGGTCCGCAGTGAGCGAGTCAATTTCGGCCTTCAGGCTGAAAATACGATTGTCGTGTTTGCGCTCGTCGTCTTCTTTGGAGTTCTTCAGAAACTCAATTTCCTGCAATGCAGCCTGATGGTCTGATTTCAAGCCAATCAACCCCACATTGACACTGGACAACTCGCGCTTGACAGCTTCGAGCTCACCAGTTGATGTATTCGCTCGGCGCTTTTCATCATCGAGTAGGGCGCTGTTCTCACTCAGCGCTTTTTGCAAGTCGGCTTCACGTTTTATTGCAGCGTCATACTGCCCAGACTGCTCGACATACTCCTCGTTTAGATTCTCAAACTGCGATTTGATGTCTTCCAAGCTGTCTGCAAGTTCAGCATGTTGTGACGTTAGCAAAAGGTTCTCTGAATTCTTTTTCTCAAGATCTTCACTCAATTGCTGGTTCTTTTCGCGTAGCGAGGTAAGCGTCAATCGCGCCCGCTGTATTGTATCCCGACTATCATCAATCCGACGCTGCATTGTCTGCAGTTCTGCACTGTTTTTCTCCAAACGCACTTCACCGGCGGCTAATTGGGCAGTGAGTTTCGCGTTGTCCTCGGAGAGCTTCAGATTTTCGACTTTTAACCGTTTCTCGGTCTCAATCTGAAGTCGATTTTCTTCCAAAAATGACAGTACTTCTTCTACAGCGCGTTCGGATTCATTGGCGAGTTGCTCTACGTCCTTCAGATCAGAAACGAGTTTTGAGGCATTCGCTTTGATAAGGTCGAGCTTGTTTTCGCGCTCTTTGGCTTCCAGCACGTGATGGGAGCTAACTTCCGGCGCGCTTTCTTCCTCATAAAAAAAGTCGTTGGAGGTGTCTTCTGGCACCAGAACTTTTTCTTCGGGGTCTTTTCCGAAACCAAAAAGCTGCTTCATTGCATCGCCTTTCTTACCTCGGCAAAAGCAAGGTATTCATCTTCGTCTAGTGAACTTGCGAATCGCCCCGTCGCACCTATTCGTTCTTTAATGATTTGTTAACACAGGTTCAGTCGTCTTCTCAAGCATCCGATGTTTGTAATTTGAGCAAAACTCATTTTTGTGTGCTATGGTCGCAGTCGTGCAGAAAAACACCCCGTAGCAGTTCTTTATTCGATGTCTGTTGCGCTGTTGAAGGTGATATTATCCAGCAGTTCTGCAAAACGTTTACTCGCTGCATCAAGAGAATGTTGTTGACTGACCTTGGCTCTTGCAGCTTCGCTCATTTCTGTTCGTTCGGCGGGGCTTGATAAGAGCCTAATTATGTTCTGCCGCATCATTTCGATATCGCCCTCAGGCGCAAGAAGGCCAGTTTTTTCATGCTCTACCACCAGTGGAACCCCCATGCTATTATAGGCCAAAACAGGCAGGCCCTGCGCCTGTGCCTCCAGATAAACCATCCCAATAGGTTCCTTCCATCCAGGCCAAATAAACAGATCCGCTGAGCGCATCCACTTCAACACTTCGGCGTGCTCTAGCTGGCCTGTCCAGTGAATTCGATCTGCCTTCAGGCCGGAGAATGCTGCGCGAACAGCATCCTCTTCTGGTCCCCCACCTATAACGATAAGATTCCAGTCTTTGTCAGCGAGGCCTGACAGTATCTCCGCCAAAATGTAGAAGTTTCGATCCTTCTTTCCCTTGCGCATCATCCCTGCAGTAACGAGTACGGGTTCGTTGGCATTCCACTGTTTGGGCAGGGGAAAGGCATCCGTACCGGTCAAGTTCTTCAGATCAACAAAAGTGGGAAAACTCCTGAGCTTTTCATCAGATCCCAAAAGGCGCGTGAGATATTCTCTGTCTGAAGGTTTGAAAACCAGATGAAGATCTGCCCTCCTAATACCTAACTGAGCCTCCTGACGCCACAGTTTCCACGGATCGGTTTCGTCGCCTTGACCGGTTCGAGCAGCTTCGATTGTAATGTAAGGGATATTCAACGCCTTGGTAACTATCGGCCCAATCCAATCCGGTGCTTTGCAATAGGGATGATAAGTGATCCAGACTTCAGGGCGATCGTTCATGGGATTAGACAAGTATTTGGTCACGAGCTGGTCCGCTTCTTCAAGCGCACCGGATTTTCGCTCCTCCAATATAGTCTGGTCATGACGTTTGGAATAGCAGATGTAGCGGGAAGCCAGTTGCACACAATATCCGCCGACTTCCAATGCCTTGATCAGGTTTTGCGCTATTAGCCTGTCACCGGACGGAATGGGGTGGTCTGGCGGCTTGATTGGTGCAAAAAAAGCGACTTTTTTGATTTTTGTCATCTTCTGAATGTGACTGTTTGATAGGCGTTTTTCAATGTTTGCTCAAATTGCACCCTTGTTTCATGCATGAAAATCTTGATAATCGCCACAATGTTCCGACCCGGGTCGGTTCTAGCTCAAATTTTAACGGCCCAGGTATAGAATTTTGGAACTCAATCGCCTCGAACATACCCGTATCTTGATGTACAGCCACGATACGTTTGGTCTTGGGCATTTGCGCCGTTGCCGTGCAATAGCTCATGCGATTGTAGAACAGTTCAAGGGCGTGAGTGTCCTGATCATTTCCGGGTCGCAGATTGCAGGCGCATTCAACTTCCGTGCCCGTGTAGATTTTGTGAAAATCCCGTCGGTGATCAAACTCTACAATGGGGAATACGACTCGATTGGCGAGTATATTGACATTGATGAAATTCTGGAAATGCGGAAGCTTATCATTCAAAGAACAGCTGAAGTGTTCCAGCCGGATATATTCATTGCCGACAAAGAACCCATGGGACTGAAGGGTGAGCTAATACCCACACTTGTGACTTTCAAGGACACGAAAACCAAGACTGTGCTTGGCTTGCGGGACGTTATGGATTCTCCCGAACTTCTCAAGAAAGAGTGGGCTAAATCGGATATGGTTAATAAAATCGGCGCACTTTATGACCGGGTGTGGGTCTATGGACCTGAGACATTTTGGAACCCCTTGAGAGGGTTTGAATTGCCGGAAACAATGACCGGAAAAATGGCCTATACCGGTTTTTTAGATAGAGAAGCATTCAACATGCCAGATGATGAAGGCCCCCAATTGCCCGAGAACTACATTCTCGCAACTGCTGGCGGCGGAGGCGATGGTGTCGTGTTGATGGAACAGATATTGGCTGCTCGTGAACATGACCGTGCCAACGATTTCCCGATTGTTATGGTGCTTGGCCCTTTCATGAAGTCGGACAGCCGGGATCGCATTCGCTTGCGCGCAGCCAGCTTGCCAAACATCACAGTGCTGGACTTCGAAAGTCATATGGAAGTGTTGATCCGCAATGCCTCCGCAATTGTTGGCATGTGTGGCTACAACACATTTTGTGAGGCCATGTCTTTTGACAAACGCACCTTGTTCGTACCACGGACAACCCCCAGAGAGGAGCAACTGATCCGCGCAACACGTGCTCAGGAACTGGGCCTTTGCGAGATGTTGCTTCCAGAAGAAGCGGCCGTCCCTTCCTTGCTGGCAGAAAAACTGGCCGCGTTGCCATCTATCAATGTGCCTTCTAAACGACTTAACCCTAATGACATGGCCGGGTTGGGGACCATTTGCTCGGAAGTGGCAATGCTGTCGCAATCGTCAAAACCGGTTGATGCCAACAGTGAAATCACCTTGATGGCAGGTCAGTAAACACTTTGACCGCAAAATCAAAAAAAATTGGACTTGTATTGAAAGGCTATCCGCGCCTCTCGGAGACGTTTATAGCACAGGAAATATTGGAGCTTGAACGCGAAGGTTTTGACATAGAGATCATTTCCCTGCGCCATCCCACCGACAAGCATACTCATCCTGTTCACAGTGAAATCAAAGCAAAGCTAAGCTATCTACCTGAGTATCTCTATCAAGAGTTGTTTCGCGTAACAAAAGCTAAGCTGGCCTGTTTGTTCCGCGGAGGGTTTTGGAAAGCAACTTGGGTATTCGGAAAAGATTTGCTTCGTGATCCAACTCCAAACCGCATTCGCCGCTTTGGCCAAGCCTTGGTGCTGGCTCATGAATATGCGTCGAAAAAAGACATGCTCTATGTTCATTTTTTGCACACGCCCGGCTCCGTCGCACGATACGCTTCAATCATAACAGGAAAGCCGTTTTCAATTTCTGCGCATGCCAAGGACATCTGGACTATTCCCGAATGGGAAATTCGCGAAAAGCTGGTTGATTGTGAATGGCTGGTGACCTGCACAGAAGGTGGCGCTGATTATCTAAATACACTTTCTGTTGGGAAAGTGCATTTGGTGTATCATGGACTTGACCTCAGCAGATTTCCTGAAAATCCAATTGCGCCATCACGGTTTGACGGTTCTGATGAAGACCAAACTGTTCGTCTTGTTACCGTTGGCCGAGCTGTCGCGAAAAAGGGTTTGGATACATTGCTCCAATCACTCGCAGCTTTGCCTTCAGATATGCATTGGCAATGGACCCATATTGGTGGCGGGCCTTTGCGAGACGAGTTGATGGCGCAAGCAGCTTCCTTGGGTATCAAGGCAAGATGCGAGTTCAAGGGAGCGCTACCACAATCTGAAGTACTGGAAACCTACCGGCATTCGGATGTGTTTATTCTGCCCAGCCGAATTGATGAAACCGGCGATCGCGATGGGTTGCCAAATGTAATTGTTGAAGCGCAGAGTCAAAATTTGCCGGTCATTTCGACAAACATATCCGGTATTCCAGAATTGATTGAGAATGAGGTGAATGGTGTTCTGATCGACCCCGATGACACAGTGGCGTTGGCTGCAGAGATCGAACGTTTGTCACGTGAGCCAGGTCTGCGCAAAACCATGGGTGAAGCCGGGAACACCAAGGTCAGAACGAGATTCAGTCATAAACAGACCATCGGCGAGCTTGTTGCATTGCTTAACCGCACACTAAATAAAAACTCGAAATGACCAAGCGCGTCCTTTTCTATGTTCAGCATTTATGGGGGGTAGGGCATGTTTATCGTGCTACCAGAATTGCGCATGGGCTCAAACGTGCCGGATTTCAGGTTCATCTTGTCTGGGGTGGGACCAAGCTTCCGGGCTTTGATTTTGATGGTCTGGAGCTGCATTATCTAACGCCCGTCAGAACCAGCGATGCGTCATTCTCGGAGCTCCTGCACGCCAATGGGGCGTTGTTCACTGATCTGGACAAAGAAGACAGGAAAAACGCGCTTCTTTCCTTGTTTGATAAAATCCGGCCCGACGTCCTGATTACCGAAGCGTTTCCCTTTGGACGCCGTCAGATGCGCTTTGAACTGGTCCCCCTACTCGAAAGAGCGAAATCTCTGCCAACGCCGCCACTGATCGTTTCATCAATACGCGATATTATGCAGGAAGACAGGAAAGCTTCTCGTGTTGAAGAGTCTAATGAGTTCGTGGCGAAGTACTTCGATTTGATACTGGTTCACGGCGATCAAAACCTCATTCGGATCGAAGAAACGCTTCAGGGCACCGAGACCTTTTCAGCCAAAATTCGCTACACGGGTCTGGTGACACCGCATGCACAGCAGTCGTACGATGAAAGTGATAAAACCAATGTGCTAGTCTCGGTCGGTGGTGGAGCATTTGGCAAGAACCTTCTCATGACCGCATTGGAAGCATTTCCGCATGTCAAAAAGTACAAGGATGGCTGGAAGATCACCACTGGAACGGAAATGCCGGAAAATGCTTTTCAGGAGATAAAGCGCAATGCGCCAGAAGGCATCGAGATTGTCCGGCATATACCGGATATGGTTGCAGTGCTTCGTTCTACAGCAATATCAGTGTCCCATTCGGGCTATAACACCGTAGGCGATATTCTGCGGGCGGGTTGCGCGAGCATATTGTATCCATACGTCGGTGGCCGTGAGACCGAGCAATTGCGAAGAGCAGAAATTATGGAGCGGTCTGGCATTGCAAAAATGATTCACCCGGATGATTTTTCGCCTGTCAATTTGGCCGCAGCGATTGACGAGGTTTCACCCAGATCCACATTTGTAAATTCGCTGGACATGGACGGTGCAGACAAAACACCACAAATCATCAAAGCAGAACTCAAATGAGTTTCTCATGTTAATTTCCTTCAGTGATGCTTGAAAAAAGCATTGCTTTAGGTACATTCCGAACATCTTAAATAGATTGGTTTTCTTATGGTTCGCATACTGTTCGGAGCTTCAGGCCTTGTAGCGCTCTGGCTTTTAATGTCGGGCCTTTGGGATAAGCCACTCATTTTGATTTTTGGCGCGATTTCTATTGTACTGACCATGTGGATCACCATACGCATGGACGAGGCGGATGGTGAGCAACTGGCATTTGCAATCAAGCCGTTCGCAACGGTGAAGTATGTTATTTGGTTGCTCGCAGAGATAGCGAAATCCAATCTGGCCGTCAGTAAAATCATACTGTCCGGAAGAATGCCTGAAAGGCAGAAACTGTTTATGGTGCCCGTATCCTGCAAGAGTGAAATCGCTCAGGTAATGTTTGCCAATTCCATTACATTAACCCCCGGGACAATCACTGTGGAAACTGAGAATGATCAGTTTATCGTTCATGCATTAGACTTTAGCGATGAGGATATGGACGGTTTGGCAGACATGGATGCGCGTGTAGCTGCCGTTGAAAGTAGCGTGCAGTCATGATGTTTCTTATTGCAACCATCGCACTCTTTGTAGGTATGTGCCTGGTCCTTGCACGATTGTATGCTGGCCCTTCGCTTTATGACCGGGTTCTTGCGGCAAACGCATTCGGAACCTTCACAGTCATGTTCATAGGCGTTTTGGGGTTCCTGATGGAACGGCCTGAATTTCTGGACATCGCTCTCCTCTATGCACTGATCAACTTTGTTGGCACTATCGCTGTCCTTAAATACTTCCGATATCGTGCGATTGGAGACACTTCACCGACACCAGAAGGAGAGCCGACATCGGTCGGCAAACTCAACGACAGGGGTGTTCGCTCATGAGTAATTGGGAGCTGGCCTCTGATATCTTGGGCTGGGTGTTTATTATATCCGGTAGCATTTTCATGTTGATCGGCGCGTATGGAGCCTTGAGGCTTCCTGACTTCTGGACAAGGTTGCATGCTGTTTCGGTGACAGATACCGGCGGTGTTTTATTGCTCACCGCAGGCATGGTAATGCAAAGCCCTGATTGGTTGATTGCCGTGAAATTGGTTTTCATTGGCGTTTTTCTATTTATTACGGGGCCAACTGCAAGCCATGCAGTTGCAAATGCTGCGCTGGTATCCGGGTTGATGCCGAAAGGTGAAGTGATGCCCGGCACAACCGGCAAGGAAGCCAAAGCAATGGGTGCAACATCAGAGGAGAAATCCTACTGATGGATGTGCTCATCAACCTTGTTCTTTTCGCGATGATGGTTGCCACCGCACTCGCTATTTTGCGGATGCGACGACTGTTTGCGGTGGTCATGCTTGCCGGTGTATTCAGTTTGCTTTCGGCATTATTGTTTGTGACGCTTGATGCGGTGGACGTGGCGTTTACTGAAGCTGCAGTGGGTGCAGGCATTTCGACCGTTTTGATGCTTGGCACCATGGCTTTGACCAGTCGCGAAGAAAAAATGCCGCGCAAATTCTCCCCGCTACCCCTTCTGGTCGTTTGTATAACAGGCGCTGTTCTCATCTATGGCACCCTCGACATGCCATCGTTCGGATCAGCTCAGTCGCCCGCTCAAACACATGTTGCAGCCCAATACCTTGAACGGACGCCCAAGGACACTGGTGTACCGAACGTGGTTACCGCAATTCTGGCGAGCTACCGCGGCTATGATACATTCGGAGAAACGGTCGTTGTGTTTACTGCTGCTGTCGGTGTGTTGATTTTGATCGGCGGATTTGCGCGTCGGCGCGATCCTGAAGAAGGAGATGCTGACTGATGCGTCACCACCTTATTCTTCGTGTTATTACCAAATTGATTGCACCTCCGATCATCCTGTTCGCTTTATATGTCCAATTCCATGGTGACTACTCGCCTGGTGGTGGGTTTCAGGCTGGTGTGATTTTTGCTGCTGCGCTCATTTTGTTTGGCATTGTATTTGGCCTTAGAAAGGTAAAACGCGTTCTTCCCCCATGGCTGGTTATTCGATTGGCTGCCTTTGGTGTTCTGCTCTATGGGGGCACAGGCGTTGTAAGCCTTTTCGTTGGCAAATCGTTTCTCGATTATTCAGCTCTGGCATCTTATCCGAAAGACGGTCAACACTATGGCATTATCGCAGTGGAACTGGGTGTGGGCATCGCGGTTGCCACGGTAATGGTTGCGATCTATTACGCATTTGCCTCTCGAACACCTCGCATCAATGACGAGGACTGGTAAGCCATGACACTGGAATTTGTTCTCGGACATTTGAACTACTGGCTGTTTATCATTCTCATGATGACTGGGTTCTATATCGTCGTCTCACGTGGAAACTATGTAAAGAAGATTGTCGGTCTGAATATTTTTCAGGTTTCAGTGTTCATGTTTTACATCTCCATCGGCAAAGTCCAGGGAGGCACGGCGCCGATTTTCCCGGTTGATTTGAACATAAATCCGGATGTGCTTTACTCAAATCCTTTGCCGCATGTTCTGATCCTGACGGCTATCGTGGTGGGTGTCGCGACAACTGCTCTTGGCCTTGCGCTCGTGGTTCGGATTCGTGAAGAATACGGATCAATTGAAGAAGAAGATATTCTGGAAATCGAGCAACGCATTCAGGCTGAAGAGAATTCGGAACATGGCAGTGCGATGGGAGGTAGGGCCTGATGGCAACTTCCACCCCAAGTGCCGCGCTCACATTTGTTGAGCATTTGCCGCTACTCACAGTTGCGGTTCCTTTGCTTACAGCGCCGTTCTGCGTATTGTTCGGTAATCGCAATATCGCTTGGTTATTGGCTGGACTTGCAAGCATTGCTTCGTGTCTGTTTTCCCTGCATCTGCTGTTACAGGTAATAGACGGCGACATTCTCTCGTATCATTTGGGTGGATGGGCTCCACCCCTGGGGATAGAATATCGGATAGATGCTGCAAATGCTTTTGTGCTGTTTCTGATTTCAGCCATCAGCACGTTAGTTATTCCATATGCACGACGCAGCATTGCGCATGAAATTCGCCAGGCGAGTCAGACGCTTTTTTATTGCTGCTATCTATTGTGTTTTGCAGGTCTGCTCGGTGTTGTTGCGACCGGCGACGCATTTAACGTGTTCGTTTTCCTCGAAATATCCTCGCTTTCCACCTATGTGTTGATTGCGATGGGTGCGGAGCGGGACAAGCGCGCGCTAACTGCTGCTTATGACTATCTGATCATGGGAACTATAGGCGCGACCTTCTTTGTAATCGGGATCGGGTTCCTTTATATGGCGACTGGTACGCTGAACATGGCTGATCTCGCAACGCGTATCGCAGACATGGATGGCAACCGCACCATCCAGGCTGGCTTTGCGTTTATTGTGGTGGGTATGGGCCTCAAAGCAGCGATCTACCCCATGCATCTTTGGTTGCCGCGGGCTTACACTTTCGCCCCATCGGTTGTGACTGTTTTTCTGGCAGCCACCGCGACCAAGGCAGCGATTTATGTGCTGATGCGATTCATGTTTTCTGTGTACCAGCCAGATTTCACTTTTGAAGTTCAGACG
>JASJDO010000075.1 GCA_030065115.1 Rhizobiaceae bacterium
TCAAACCTTCACGAAGCGTCGTCGATCCATCGAGTGTGAGCATAAGTGATCCGGCGAAACACCTGGTTTCGCGGGCAGCATTGAAGCTTGAACATGCATTGGAGCAATTTGGCTGGAGCCCCAAAGACAAAATTGCACTTGATATTGGGGCATCAACCGGCGGGTTTTGCCAAGTGCTTCTTCAACACGGTGCGGCACATGTGTTTGGAATTGATGTTGGACATGATCAAATGGATGGGCGGATCAGCGCTCATGAGCAAATGACCAGTATTGAAGGTCTCAATGCTCGCGATCTCACTTTGGGATATCTCAATAATAAAGTGCCTGAGTTCATCACAAGTGATGTCAGTTTCATTTCACTAAAACTCGCTTTGCCACCTGCCTTGTCAATTGCAGCGCCCGGCGCGAAAGGGATTTTTCTGATAAAGCCCCAGTTCGAAGTGGGAAAAGATGATCTGGGCAAAGGTGGCATAGTGCGTGATCCAGAATTGGCCAAACAATGCGCGAGTGATCTGGAAAGCTGGTTAAGTTCCGTTTCTGGGTGGGCTGCAAAACATCTGATCCCGTCACCTGTTCTCGGAGGGGATGGCAATATGGAATTTCTGCTGGCAGGAGAAAAACATGCCTGAAATCACCATTGAAAAACTCGGGCGACAGGGCGACGGAATATTTGTCGAGAATGGTAAGGAGATCTTTGTGCCCGCCACTCTTCCACGTGAGGTGGTCAAAGTATCAGGCAAGGGGCAACGTCGAACCCTGGAAGAAATCGTCAAGCCGAGTACCAAGCGCATTGATCCTGTTTGCAAGCATTTTGGGACCTGCGGTGGTTGTCAGCTTCAACACCTTGAAGCTGCAACCTACCAGACATGGAAAACTGAGTTGCTTGTTGAAGCACTGGCAAGGGCAGGGATTGAGCACAAACCAGACAAGTTTTTGTCGTTTCCTGTTTCGGCACGCCGAAAAGCTGTATTTTCAGCGGCCCGGATTGCTGGAGAACTGCATTTTGGTTTCACCAGACAGAATAGCAATGAAATCGTACCGATTGACGAATGCCATGTAGTTGTGCCGGCGTTACAAGATGCATTGCCTGACCTCAGAAGCTTTGTATCTTCGCTACCATTGAGCGCAAAGCCAGTCAGGATATCCGCTCTTGTCACAGCCAACGGGCTTGATGTTGAGGTGGAAGAGTTGAAGCTGAAATCTGACGTTCAGCAACGCGCATTGAGCCGGAAAGCACTAGATGTTGGGTTCGCTCGTCTGTCATTTGATGGAGAAACTGTCATTGAAGCCTGCAAACCGTTTGTTCAGATGGGCAAGGCTATGGTCCTTCCTCCGCCCGGCGGCTTTTTACAGGCCAGTTCGGAAGCTGAAGAGGAAATGGCTAGTATCGTAGTCAGTCACCTATCCGGAGCCAAGAAGGTGGCGGACTTGTATTGTGGCGTCGGTACATTTGCCCTACGATTGGCAGAGGGGTCACAAGTATGGGCTTTGGAGGATAGCACGCCTGCAATTGCATCTCTCGACCTCGCATGGCGCGGAACCGCTGGAAACCTCAAGCAAATATCTTCTGAAGTTCGCAACCTTGAGCGGAGACCTGCTAGTTTCAAAGAGCTAAAGAGATTTGAAGGGTTGGTTTTCGACCCACCCCGCGCCGGTGCAGAATTGCAGTCTAGGCAGATCGCCAAATCTAGAGTTGGAAAAGTTGCAGCAGTCTCCTGCAATCCCATCACTCTGGCTCGGGACCTCTCAATCCTGTTGGAGGGCGGGTACGCCATCAAGGAAATAGTCGCGATTGACCAGTTTCGCTTTACCTATCACCTGGAAACAATTGTACTGCTGGAAAAATAAAAGCGGCCGGTTCTTTATGTGGGTCAGAACCAGCCGCGTTGAAACGGGCCGCAGCCCTTTTCTGCTGTCACACTACACCGAACCTCTAACCCCATCAATTGAACACAAGGTCGACATGTGCATTACGCAGATCATCGATTTGCGTAATATATTTGCACCTTAATGTGTGAATTGAACGGGAATGCTTGCGGTTACCTACTACCGTGACATGAATGCCATAAACGCCTGTTTCGCTTCGTCGGATTCCAGCCGTTGACCGAACAACACCGCTTCTTCCCGCATCCGCTCCAGGACGGGTGTGCGATCTCCGCGAATAAGATCACGAGACAGTTTCAACGCTTCAGCAGGTTTGGCCGCGATGCCCTCTGCGATCTCCATTGCAACGCCTTCCAACGTATCCGAAGAAACAACCTTGTTGACGAAACCCGCCTCTTTCGCATCTTCTGCAGAAAAACCATTGCCCATGGCCAACAATTCAAAGGCCTTGTGATGGCTCATCACCATTGGCCCTATCAGACTTGACCCGGCCTCGGGTACAAGCCCCAAATCCACAAAAGGTGTTTTGAACATGGAGGTATCGGCGGAAACTACGTAATCACAGTGAAGCAACATGGTCGTGCCAACGCCGATTGCCAAACCATCAACCCCTGCAACCATAGGCTTGGGTGCCATGATAATGCGCTCGAGAAAATCGAACACTGCCATGGAATCGCGCTTACCAGTCATTGCCACTTTGGCAAAATCTGCGATGTCATTGCCAGCAGAAAACGCGCCAGGTGTGCCAAGAAACAAAATGACCCGAACATCGTCATTCGAATTCGCTTCATCTAAAGAAGCGGCCATTTTTGCATACATGTCTCCGGTGATGGCGTTTTTCTTGTCCGGGCGGTTCATGCGGATGGTCATCACACCCGCATCCAAAGAGTTTACAATATGATCATTTTCGTTAGACATGAGTTCAGCTCGCTTTCAACATTTCACCTGCAGCCAGCAAACTGTCTGCGCCAGAGATAACCGTTTCGCGTATCGCACTGCATTCGCTGGCAAAGTTCTCCGCAAAGTAGCGTGCAAGACCAATTCGTGAACTATCCTTATCAGCCAATGCTGATTTAGCCAGATAACAACCGCCTGATGCTAACCCAAACTGGCGCAAGTAAGGAGTTGCACCAGCTAGCGCCTTGTCCATGCCGCCATTGGCAAGGTTTTCCATAATCCAATCAGTGGTTGCTTCAACATCGTTGAGTGCATTTTCCAAGAGTTCAGCGGTGTTTCCAAATCCATCATCATTTGCGCCACGAACCTGTTCGACAATCCCACGAAGCTCGGAAACGTATGCTTTAACGCAGTCACCACCGGAAAGCGGTAATTTTCTGCTCACAAGGTCTATTGCCTGAATGCCATTCGTACCCTCATAGATCGGATTTATTCGCCCATCCCGCATATATTGGGCAGCACCGGTTTCTTCGATAAAACCCATGCCGCCATGAATTTGAACGCCGATCGATGCCATGTCACAACCAACATCGGTCGAAAACGCCTTTGCTATCGGTGTAATCAAGCTTGCACGTTCGGCCCAGAATTTTGCATCATCCCCCTCATTGATGTGCGCCATATCCAGAGCATATGCGCAGGAGTAGCAAATACCCCGTGCGGCATCTGTCATTGACTTCATGGTCAACAGATTGCGCTGTACATCCGGGTGATGCACGATTGGCGCCATACCATTACCGTCATAGTCAGCAGCCTTGCCCTGTTTGCGCTCGTTTGCATAAGCTAGTGCATGCTGAAAGGCCGCTTCCCCAATTGAAACACCTTGGGTACCAACATTGAGGCGAGCATTGTTCATCATCGTGAACATGCAATTGAGCCCCCGGTTTTCTTCACCAATCAAATATCCAATCGCGCCCGGATCGCGGCCTTCAAACCCGTCTCCATAGATCATGACACAGGTCGGTGAGCCATGGATGCCCATTTTGTGCTCAATCGACTGGCAGAAGACATCGTTTCTTTCACCTGGCGTACCGTCATCGTTCAACAGGAACTTGGGTACCAGGAACAGGGAAATACCGCGCGTGCCTGCCGGCGCATCTGGCAAACGGGCCAATACGAGGTGACAGATATTCTCTGTCATGTCGTGTTCTCCAAACGTGATGAAAATCTTCTGACCAAAAATCTTGTAAGAACCATCGCCCGTTGGTTCTGCTCTCGATTTAAGCGCTGCCAAGTCTGAACCACAGGCCGGTTCAGTGAGGTTCATCGTGCCGCTCCATTCTCCGGAAACCAGTTTCTCGAGATAGGCATCCTTGAGTTCTTTCGACCCATGTTTGTCGAGTGCTTCGATGGCACCAATAGTCAACAGCGGACAAAGCCCAAAGGCCATGGACGCCGAGTTCCACATTTCGGATGCAGCAATTGCGAGCATGTTTGGCAGCCCCTGACCACCATATTCTTCAGGGCCTGCAATTGCGTTCCACCCCCCCTCGCACCATTCTTTATAGGTTTCCTTGAAGCCCGGGGTTGTGGTGACCTTTGCGTTTTCCCACTTCGCACCAATCAAATCCGCGTCTTTGTTGAGCGGAGCGATACGATCGGTTGCAAATTTACCGGCTTCTTCGAGAACAGCATCAACCAGATCTTCAGAGAGATCGCCAAACTTCCCCTGATCCAAAGCGTCTTTCATTCCCGCTACATGTTTGAGCGTATGGGATATTTCTGCTACGGGTGCGCGATACATGGTCTAACTCCAGATGAATGCTTTCCAACTGTTTGAATAATATTGACGTATACGTCAATCGAAAATGGCACACAATGTCGCTCAACTACCCTGCAAAATTGAATAATTCGAATCTGGATCAGGCGATGGTCGACCTCAAATCCGGCCAATGCGTCGCAATTCCAACAGAGACCGTTTACGGACTTGCAGCAGACGCTACCAATGGTGAAGCGGTAGCCAGAATATTTGAAATGAAGGAACGCCCCACATTCAACCCATTGATATGTCATGTAAACGGGGTTGAGATGGCTTCCCGGTACGGTGAATTAAATTCAATCGCGTTATTGCTGGCAGAGACCTTCTGGCCCGGCCCTCTGACGATTGTTGTTCCTCTACTGGAAAGTTCAGGCATCAGCTCACTTGTGACTGCAGGCCTTGATTCCATTGGCCTTCGCCATCCCAAAGGTATTTCTTCCGACCTTATCGCCCTGTTTGGCAAACCGCTTGCCGCGCCGAGCGCCAATAAATCTGGTAGGATTTCACCCACTACGGCCGAACATGTGAAAAGCGAGTTTGAAAACGAGGAGCTTGTCATAATCGACAATGGTCCTTGTGATGTTGGTCTGGAATCGACCATTGTGAAGGTTGATGATCACTCCATCACGATGCTCCGGCCTGGTGCGGTGACTGCAGATATGATTGCTGAGGTCACAAATATTTCTCCGACATATCCTAAATCTAAAAAAATTGAAGCTCCGGGTATGATGCAAAGCCACTACGCTCCAGACGCTAAGGTTATTCTGAACTTCAAAGAACGCAATACGCTCGATCCCGCCTATGCCTGGTTGCAGTTTGGACCGGATTGTAAAGAAGAAGATACAAAGGCACTCAATCTCAGCAGAAACGGAGATCTCATTGAAGCGGCGGCAAATCTGTACGGGATGCTCAAGGAACTCGATGCAGCAGGACCAAGTACTATTTGCGTTTCTCCAATTCCCGAAACCGGAATTGGCGTCGCAATCAATGACCGTCTGCGCCGCGCCGCCGCACCACGAGAGAGCCACTGATGAACTCAGATTTGATTGACCAGTTTGTTGCACTTGTGGGCGAAAGCCATGCCCTACGCATTCATGACGACCTGACACATTACACGCATGAAAATCGTGGACTCTTTGTAGGCAACACGCCTTTGGTTCTGAAGCCTGCGAATACCAAAGAAGTATCATCGATCATGCAACTGGCGTCACAGACAAGAACTCCCGTTGTTCCACAAGGCGGCCATACCGGACATGTGGGTGGTGCTGTTTCTGATGAAAGCGGCTCACAAATCATCATATCGTTGGAGCGCATGAACAAGGTCCGAGAAATCGATTTGAATGGCAATGTTTTGGTTTGCGAAGCTGGTTGTATTTTGCAAACCATTCAGGAAACGGCGGACAATAATGAACGCCTGTTTCCACTTGCGCTGGGATCGCAAGGATCTTGCCAAATTGGTGGAAACATCTCCACCAATGCTGGCGGGACCGGAGTACTGGCCTATGGAAATACCCGGCAATTGGTGATGGGGCTTGAGGTCGTTTTGCCCTCTGGTGAAATCTGGAATGGTCTTAGAAGGCTCAAGAAAGACAATACCGGATATGATCTCAAGGACCTCTTCATCGGAGCAGAAGGTACATTGGGTATAGTAACCGCAGCAGTTTTGAAGTTGTTCCCCAAACCAAAAGGAAAGGCTGTTGCGTTTTGCGGGATGTCAAATGTGGAGAAGGCCGTCGCTTTGTTGAAAAGGGCATCTGAACTTGCCGGCAATTCACTGACCGCATTTGAGTTTATGGCAAAAACACCTGTTGAGCTGACCGTTGCGCACATCGATGACATACGCAATCCATTAAGTAGATTTCACAATTGGCACACTTTGATTGAAGTTTCATCAAATCGGTCTGAAGAAGAAGCGATGGAAACCTTGCAGGTGATTTTGGAAGAGCCGCTGGAAAATGGCCTTATTGAAGATGCTGCGATTGCCACTTCGATTGCCCAACAGAGAGATTTCTGGAGATTGCGCGAAACGATGCCACTTGCACAGAAGTCAGCGGGTGGATCAATGAAACATGACATATCGATTCCGATTCATCGCATCACCGAATTTCTGGTCAAAGCCGACCAGCTGATCCTTGGTGACATTCCCGAAGCACGACTATACACATTCGGTCATTTGGGGGATGGAAACATCCACTATAACATCACTCAACCAGACGGTGCTGGCGAGCAAGAGTTTCTTGCGAAGCAACCGGAAATAAATGAGAAAATTCACGACTTGGTTGTGAGATTTGAGGGATCAGTTGCTGCTGAACACGGGGTTGGAAAGCTGAAACGCGCTTTGCTGGAGAGAACAAAAAGCCCGGTTGAGCTGCGCCTTATGAAAACAGTAAAGGCAGCGCTTGATCCTGAAAACATAATGAATCCGGGCAAAGTTATCAGCGTTGAATAGACCTTCGGGCATCAGGATAGTTTATAAGAATCTAATCGAATTTCCTGAATCTGATTGGTAAAAATGTAGAGGTCCGTGAAACGGGATCTCCATCTCATAGGCTTAGAGTGCGGCCAATCGACCTGAGCCTCGTCATGTATCTTTTGGAAAAAATAAATCTATCTCGCTGGCCCGTAGTGATATCCGCGACGTTTATATGTTGGCTTTTCACAGTTGCAGCCGCCGATGTAATTACAGTGTGGATGACTTGGTTTAATTTTCGGGACCTATATCCATCGATAATTCAAGAGATACGGCTGCAAACAGTCTTCACAACAACAATTCTGTCATTGCCTCTTTTTGCAATTTTTCTGATGTTCATTCGAAAAATTGAGATGCTTCGTCAAAAGCTTGAAACCATTGTTCGCAAAGACGGTCTGACTGGAATTTTGTCTCGAGAAGCGTTTCTAGAAGACCTGAAGCATGAGCTTGATGCCATTCCTGACGATGCAAATTTGCAGGAAGCTCTTTTGATTGTCGATGCCGACTACTTCAAGCGGATTAATGATACACATGGGCATGTGGCAGGTGACAGGGCCCTGATTGCGATAACCAACGCACTCAGGAAGGGTGTCCGGTCGACAGATTCGATTGGCAGACTGGGTGGGGAAGAATTCGCCATTCACTTGCACAATGTCACCGAAGAACGTGCGCAGGAAGTAGCTGAGCGAATTCGTCAGCTGGTTGTTGATGCATCACCAGAAGTAGATATTCCCGACCTAAAGCTGACAGTCAGTATCGGAGCGGTCTCATTCAAGAGAAAAAAAGAAGTTGTCGACTTGCTGATCGCAGCAGACAAAATGCTATATCGAGCAAAGGACAAGGGTCGTGACAGGGTAGAATTCTCCAAAATGGAAAGTTTCGCGCTTGGCAAATAGTACGCTCGTCGAAAAGTGCCAATTCAAAGTTGATAGCTGATCTCAATCAGATTGCCGTCAGGGTCTCTGATATAAACAGACATGATCGGCCCCATAGCACCCGTACGGCCAATCGGGCCATCTTCCACATCAACTCCAAGCTGATTAAGACGGTCAACAATTTCGTCTATGGGTGTCTGGCTGATGAAACACAAATCGCCGCTGCCAGCTGTGGGTTTAAATGCTTTTGGCTCGAATTCCTTCCCCATCTCGTGAAGGTTGATTTTCTGGTGTCCGAACTTGAGCGCAGTTCTTCCCTGGCCGAATGTTTCAACTTCCATACCAAATACTGATTTATAGAATGAACATGTTATTTCGATCGAGGCTACCGTCAAAACCAGGTGATCCAGATGGTCAATTTTGATCATTGTTTATCCTTAACAAGATGCCACTTGGCAAGAATTCGATAACCACTTTACCAAGCAACTTTTCATTTACCGTATCTGTTAAGCGGTTCTGGACTGCTCTCACTTATGATCCAATCAAGATCGGGCCAACAATAATAACAACAATCCGATCATCAGAAGCACCGACAAAGAATTGGGCTCTGAAAAGCACAGTGAGGCACAAATGGCAAATGCAGCCACTCTTTCTGGACAAGGGACCAAGCTGAGAATTGATCCCTATTGCGGCATTCAGACACTGCAAGTAGGAGAAAAATCCTACAAAGTGGACACAAAAGGCGCGGTAGTCCGTAAAATGCTTTCATGCGGATTGCCTGTAACAATGGCCGTTCCAGCTAAAGCATTTAAGGGTGTGGCAGCACGTGCCGTTCAAAATGATCGAGGTGAGATGACTGTCACCCTCGAGCTTCTTCATCAGGACCCCGAACTTTGTGTCCCGCTACTGTATGCAAATGACATGGCGGACATTGCAGCAGATTGGCATTCGTGGAGCCGATTGATGAAACTGCCGATGCTAATTGTCGGCATTGAAGGCAAGGCAACCGCCGTCCAGAAAACACTTGGCGACATTCTCGTCGAACAACCCTGGGAGCGTCGCAAGCGCATCACTGCCATCAAACATCGCCCGAACTTTTTGCGTCGCCGCAAGCCGGGGGTTGTAGGCGTGGTCGAGAAAATCAGCGCCGCTGAACTTATTGCCCGCCGATAAACTCAGGCAATAAGAAGCGAAGCCGCGAGACCGGCAAATAAAATCAAGCCAAACCTGTTGTTTGACTTGAAGAGGCGCAAGCATTGCGCGCCGTCATGAATATCCAACATCCAGATTTGCCAGATCATCTGCAGGGCACCCAGGCCCAGGCCCAACCATGCTGGCCATGTCCATGAAACCGACAATGGTGCGGCGATCCAATAGGCCGCGAAAAAGAGAAAAAACGCGGATGCGTAGAGCGTTGTGATTGCAAGCTTGCTTTTTTCACCAAACAAACGCGCGGTCGATTTCACGCCAACCAGGGCATCATCCTCGCGATCCTGATGGGCATAGATCGTGTCATATCCGATCACCCACAAAATGCTCCCAAAATACAAAAGAACCGGAGCAATACTGAGGCTGTGCCAGATGATTGCCCACCCCATTAATGCACCCCACGAAAAAGCCAGGCCCAGAAAAAGCTGTGGCCACCATGTGATGCGTTTCATGAAAGGATAGATGGCGACCAGTCCCAGTGACGCAACACCTAGCCAGAAAACGAAGAAGGAATACCGTGACAAAAACATCAAGACGATGAGCCCGCCAAGGCTCTGTATTATCATGAAAGCAATTGCCTGCTTCTTTGTCACCCGGCCCGATGGCAGCGGCCTCGAACGTGTGCGCTCAACCTGGTCATCAATCCTGATATCAGCCAGATCATTATAGGTGCACCCGGCTCCACGCATCAAAAACGCGCCAATCAGCAGCGGCAGTAGCATTGAGAAGAAAATCGGCACAAGTTTCTGGACATTGATGATAGAAAACCCGCTTTCTGGCTCAATACTTGCGCTTGCCGGTTCCAGCCCGACGGTTTGTGAAGCGATTATTCCCAACATGACGCTCCACCAGCATGGCCACATGAGAAGTTGCCAGCCAATGGGCCTTTCCCATCGTGCCAATTGCGCATAGGGCCACCATGACCGGGGCAACTGGTAGACCCAAGACTCCTTAAGCGCATCCGCGACTTTATCTTCCAGATCATTTGGCGATACATCTGTCATGAAACAAAGCTGTGGACGGGATTGGCTTTACGGTCAAGGGTCTGCAAAGGCGCACCCGGAAGTGTTATTCAGACATGAAGTCACAGGGAGACAAACATGAAAGTCCTTCTTATCGGTTCAGGTGGTCGCGAACACGCGCTTGCATGGAAAATTGTGCAATCTCCATTGTGTGACAAACTCTTTTGTGCACCTGGCAATGCTGGCATCGCGCAGGTGGCCGAATGTACGACTCTCGATGTAACGGACCATCCAGCAGTTATTGATTTTTGCCATAACAATGAGATCGGTTTTGTAGTTGTTGGACCCGAAGCGCCTTTGGTTGCCGGGCTTGTTGATGATCTGGAGGAAGCGGGCATTGATGCATTCGGGCCTTCCGCATATGCAGCACAATTGGAAGGGTCTAAGGGTTTCACAAAAGACCTGTGTGCGGAGTTTGTTATCCCGACCGCTGCTTACAAACGTTTCACCGATGCCGAATCCGCAAAGGCATTTCTTGATGAAATGTCTCTCCCTGTCGTCGTGAAGGCAGATGGTCTTGCAGCAGGCAAAGGCGTGATCATCGCGGAAACGCGTGATGAAGCCATCGCCGGCATTGATGCATGTTTTGAAGGGTCGTTCGGGGAGGCGGGGCATGAAGTCGTCATTGAGGAATTTCTCGTTGGTGAAGAAGCCAGCCTGTTTGCGCTGTGTGATGGTCAAACCGCTTTGATGCTTGGAACCGCACAAGACCACAAACGGGTTGGGGATGGTGACACCGGGCCGAACACAGGTGGTATGGGGGCGTACTCTCCCGCTCCGGTGATGACGCAAGAGCTTATTGACCGAACCATGGCGGAAATCATTGTGCCCACCCTTGCAGGTATGCATGCTCGTGGGGCTCCTTTCCGCGGCATTCTTTACGCCGGTTTGATGATTACAAACAAAGGGCCTGAACTGATTGAATATAATGTCCGGTTTGGCGATCCGGAATGTCAGGTATTGATGCTGCGCCTAAAGTCCGATCTTCTTGAGCTTATGCAGGCAGCCAGTAACGGCTCCATGCTTGAGGTGGAAGCGGACTGGCACAATGATCCAGCATTGACCGTCGTAATGGCATCAAATGGATATCCGGGCTCTTACGAAAAAGGAACGCCGATTGCAGGCATAGATAAAGCGGAGGCGGATGGTGCCATGGTTTTCCACGCCGGTACTTCCGAGGATGCTGGTGGCCTGAAAGCAATCGGCGGTCGTGTCTTGAACGTCACAGCTCGTGGTGCGTCGGTTCGTGAGGCGCAACGTAACGCCTATGATGCTCTGTCCAAAATCGAGTGGGACAATGGCTTTTACCGGAAAGATATTGGCTGGCGGGCGATAGAACGCGAGTCCTAATAGCAGACTTGTCGGTACAGAGGTGATTGCTACTGGCTGACTACTGATAGTTTTGGGATCTTGAATGCGTCTTTGACAACGATCTCGTTTTCAACTTTGACCGGATGCAGTTGAGGTTTACTAAGGTGATACCCCTGCAGCAGATTTACTTCCATTTCCAACGCAGAGATGAGGTGCTGATCGGTTTCAATGCAATCCATCAATACACTGGCACCGTGTTCTTTGAAGGTATTGACCAGAGACGCCATCAAACTCTCTACTTTTTGAAAGTGCTCGGAACTTAGAAACAGGTTCCGGTTGATTTTGATAATGTTGGGACGCAGCAGAACGTATCGTTCAATACTTGAGTGCGCGACACCAAAATCGTCGAGCGCAAACTCGAAGCCGTTGCCTTTGAACATCTCACACAACCGGGTCAGCACATAGGGTGTCGCGACTGCGCTATTGTGCAGTTCATAGACCACGCGACCTCTGCTTAAACCGTTTCGAGCCAATTGGGAGAACGTGTAGTACATTTCACTTTCAGCGATTTCCGCTGAGGGGAAGTTACCGGCATTGATGTTGAGAAAAAGAGTTTTCCCGCTTGTTTCGCTTTTTGTGTAACTGCGGATATGCAAGGCACAGCACATCATTTCAATGAACATGCGATCTTCCGGCAAAACTGAATCCAGAAATGCCTTGGTATCAACCGGTTGATCCCCGAGAGTTACCCGAAGCAGTCCCTCGAAACCGTGCAACTCCAGCGTTGTGTTGCTCGCAACCTTGTAGATCGGCTGATATGCGGACCGAAGTGTAAAATCTGAGAACTTTCCAAATGGAATTCCATTGTCGTCAAAAGCAATGGCATCGCCAACTGAACCTGGTCTGTACATAGAAAACGCCCCATTTCGTATCTATGTATACACTATCGCATCCAATCCTTTTGATCCGATTAATAGCCACAAAAATGTCTCACATATTTTGGAAACAGAAATTTAAGGCTAACTGCTGAAACACCGGTTTTTAGCCGGTATACCCCTTCAACTCCGCATTGATCACGTAGTTCAGGATATCGACGATTTCTTCTGCAGTTTCGGCAACGGCGAGGGCTGCCGCATCCACTTCCTTCAAAGCATGCTGATGATCTGCACCATGCATGATGATCATCGGCTTGCCCAAAGCTGACGCGAAGCCTGCATCAAAGGCAGCGTTCCACTGCTTGTATTTTTCACCAAAGCGGACAATCACAATATCCGCTTCACTGATCAGCGTGCGGGTGCGGATCGCATTGATCTGTGCGCCTTTGTGATCGTGCCAGAACTTGTTTGGTTCTTCCCCAAGAATGGCAACACCGCAATCATCGGATGCTGCATGATGGGTGACCGGTGATGCGAACGATACGGGTAGACCGGCAGCCTTGCAGCCTTCTTCGATCTGCTCACGCCAATCAGTATGGATTTCTCCGGAGAGATACAGTTTCCAAGTTTTCATGATGCTTCCTCAGCCAGAGATTTTAGAAAAGTCTGCAACAGAAGATGTGGCAGCGGTGATCCGGTTCAAGAGCGCCAGGCGATTTGCCCGGATCGCGTCATCTTCATCGTTCACCAGCACATCTTCAAAAAATGCATCAACCGGCTCCCGTAAACTTGCCAATGCAGTCATTGCACCTTCGAAGTTCTCTTTTCCGATTGCCACATCATTGCATTCGACCGTTTTGTTGATTGCCGTATTGAGTGCTTTTTCTGCATCGACTTTCAGAAGATCATCAGAGACGGCATCGGCGACCGTAGTTCCCTTTTTGGCTTCCGCAGCGAGAATGTTTGCAGCCCGCTTGTAACCCGCAAGCAGGTTCTGCCCGTCTTCTGAATCGATCAGCTTTTGCAATGCCTGAGTCTTGCGCGTGACGATCAATAAGTCGTCGGAATCTTCTGTGAGAACGGCATCTATCAGATCATGACGTATGCCTTGATCCCGAAGATAGACTTTCAAACGGTCATGGAAGAATGAGAGGAGGTCTGTACTTGCCTTGCTTAGCAGTGAAAATCGAATACCATTCTCCAGCACCAACCTAATCACACCCAATGCGGCTCTTCTCAGAGCATAGGGGTCTTTGGAACCCGTGGGTTTTTCATCGATGGCCCAAAATCCAACTAATGTATCGAGCTTGTCGGCCAGCGCTACCGTCACTGAAATCGGATCAGACGGCACGTCATCAGACGGACCAAGCGGGGAATAGTGTTCCTGAATGGCGAGCGCAACAGATGCATCTTTGCCGGAACGTTCTGCATAGGTGCGACCCATTTTGCCCTGCACTTCCGGGAACTCGTAGACCATCGCCGAATTGAGGTCCGCCTTGCAGAGATAGGCTGCCTCCTTAGCTTTTCCGGCATCTGCACCGACAATCGGCGCCAGTTCTTCGGAAAGCGCCATAATGCGTTGGACGCGTTCGCCTTGCGTTCCAAGCTTCGCATGGAACGTTACCGCATCCAGTTTAGCGATCCACGGCTCAAATCCTTCATCTGAATTGATCTGGTGCAAATCACTTTCCCAGAAAAACTTGGCATCTGACAACCTTGCGTTCACAACCTTTGCATTGCCGCGTGCCACTTCGGCGCCGCCATCTGAAGGAATGATGTTGGAAACAAGCAGGAAGTTGTTCGTCAGTTGGTCAGTACCAGACTTGCGCAGGACAAAACATTTCTGGTTTTCACGAATGGTAAGCTGAATGACTTCTGCCGGGATATCGAGATAATCTTCACCAAATTCACCCATCAGAACCGTCGGCCATTCAATCAGGCCGGACACTTCTTCAAGAAGCTTTTCATCTTCGACCAGTTCAAGGCCCTTCGCAAAAGCCAAATTCTGCGCTTCAGCGCGGATGGTGTCTTTCCGGGTTTCAGCATCCAGCATGACGAATGTTTTTTCAAGTTTGGCGGCATAATCGTCGAAATGTGTAACATCAAACATTTCAGGTGCCATGAACCGATGTCCCCGAGTGGAATTGCCGGAACGCAAACCATCGACCTCAAAATCGACAATCTCCATCGCCTCGGTTTCAGGACCAAACAGACACAGGATGGATTGCAAAGGACGGACCCACTTCAGGCTTCCGCTCTCGGCTGAAGCAGCACCCCAACGCATGGATTTTGGCCAAGGGAAGCCTTTGATGATGCCAGGCATGACTTCGGCAATGATTTCTGCTGCATCACGACCCGGTTTCTCAATGACTGCGACGTAAAAATCGCCTTTTTTTGGATCGTTTCGAACCTGTGCCTGATCAATGGATGTGAGCCCTGCCCCACGCAAAAAGCCTTCAATCGCCTTTTCAGGAGCATCAATACGAGGGCCCTTTCGTTCTTCCCTGATATCGGCAGAGCGTGCCGTCAGTCCGCGAAGATCGAGCACCAAACGACGAGGCGTCCAGTATTCTTTTGCGCCCTCATATGTCAGGCCTGCATCAACCAATGCATTGGTGACAGCAGTACGCAAATCACCCGCTGCCTTACGTTGCATGCGGGCGGGTATTTCCTCAGAAAATAGCTCTAATAACAGGTCAGGCATTTACATCCGCCTCCATTAAACCCGCAGGCATTTGTCTGATTGCCTGTCCTCGCAGCAAAGCTGCTGCGGGCAAGACGGGCAGCGCAGGTATTTCCTCGGAAAACAGTTCTAATAACAGGTCAGGCATAACGTAATTCTGGATGTAAAAGTCTCTCTCGCCGCAATAGCAAGCCTGACACGGGATGTCACCTGTTCATAATCGCAAAGGCGAAATTGTTAAACCTTAGAATGACTACCATCGCAAAACGGCGATTTTTCAGTCTGTTTGCAGGTACAGAAGAATTTCGGACCATCCTCTTCAGCCGTCCATTTCATGGGCGCGAATTCTGTCCCCTTGTGAGAACCATCACAGAACGGCTGCTTCGATGACTTGCCACAGGTACACCAGAAATAGGATTTGCCTGCTTCAACTTCTACGCGTTCCGGGCTTGTGCCTGCTACTTCACCTTTTGCCATGGTATTCTCCTCAAGATTTGTTGCGTTTCAAAAATTACATTAGCGCTTAGTCACTGGCCTTAACTGCCAAACACCATTTGGATTGAAATACCAATGATCATGATCGTAGCGGCTGTCTTCTTCCCAACTCAATTCCCAAACCGGAGCATCTTCAGCTGTAGAAAATGTGTGTCCCGACTTAAGCTTAGGGTCCTCGAACAGATTATACTCGTTAAAAACTCGTAACGTTTCAGCTTCAGCGCCGTCTTCCGGGGAAGTAAATATTTCTGTGTCAGCTAAACCAAAGTGAAGCATGCCAAATGAAGAAATGCGGTCTGTGTCATTCACATGAAGGACAAGGCCGTGATAAATTCCGAAGTAGTCCGGTATATCAAAAGATGCTTCCCAGTTTTGCCAGGTAAAAGCGGCTCCGGAACACAGTGCAAATATCCCTAGTGCGCCTGAAGTTTTCATCGCCTCCGCGAACCGTTCAATTGAACCAACTGTCTCTCGCCAACTGTCTGGACAAATTTTCCATTTAAGCC
>JASJDO010000076.1 GCA_030065115.1 Rhizobiaceae bacterium
GACATTTTGGTTTTTCCTGTTTTTGTTATCCGCGACCGATGAATGGCATAGCAGTTGCCATTACGGTGATAAACTGAACATTTGCTGATAGTGGAAGTTTTGCCATGTGCAGAACACTGTCTGCCACATGTTGCACGTCCATTACCGGTTCGGCTTTGATCGAGAGATCCGCCTGGGGCACCCCAGCCTGCATTTGTGTCGTCATGTCTGATGCGGCATTGCCAATATCAATCTGGCCGCAAGCGATGTTATATGGTCGACCATCCAGTGAGATTGAACGCGTCATGCCTGTGATCGCATGTTTAGAAGAAGTATAGGGGGTTGAACCCGGACGCGGCACCGCAGCTGAAATCGAGCCATTATTGATGATCCGCCCGCCCATCGGCTCCTGCTTTCGCATGAGATTGAAAGCTCCACGTGCAGCAAGAAACGCGCCATAGACATTGACGTTCATCACCGTCATGAAATCCTCCGGCGGAATATCGCCAATCGGCGCAGCGGGCACATTGTTGCCCGCATTGTTGAACAGGACATCAAGGCGGCTGTGTTTGGTTTCGATCTGCTCGTAAAGCGCGTCGACCTGTTCAGGTACTGTTATATCACAGGCGATTGTCGTGCCGCTGCCCATAAGCTTCACGGTTTCTTCCAGCGCCTCAATCTTGCGCCCGGTTACCACAACGTGAAACCCGTTCTTCGCCAAAGTCTGCGCGCAGGCACGACCAATCCCGGAACCACCACCTGTTACCAAAGCAATCTGCATACTATCGTTTTCCCATTCGTTTATCTTGTTTTGAGTCTTCGCTGCCTGAATTTGTTTAAGTCAGCAGCTGTTAATTTCGGTATGCTGCCATCCAGCCAAGACCGGCTTCGACGCTTCCGTTTCTTGGCTTGTATTCGGCACCAACATACCCGGAATATCCGGCGTCATATAAAGCACCCAGAATATAAGGATATGCGATCTCTCCGATATCCGGTTCACCACGATCATGCACTGCTGCAATCTGAACGTGCCCGATATGATCAATGTTCTGACGGATCAGCGTTTCAAGATCGCCCTGAACTATTTGAACATGGAAGAAGTCGAACATTATCTTCAAATTTGGCTGGTTAACTGCCTTAACAATTTCAAGCGCCGTATCAACACTACTGAAATGATAATCGGCGACAGCCCTTGGATTTAGAGGCTCTATCACGATCATCATGCCGTGTTCCGCTGCCTTTTTGGCAGCATAAGCAAGGTTTTCCTGATAGACCTCTTCCGCTTCGCCAGCGCCACCCGTCAAGCCAGCCAGCGTATTGACATGTCTCGCGCCGATGGTGGCAGCATATTCTATGGCCTCATCTATCAAGCAACGCGCCTCGATTTCACGGCCCTTGATTGCCCCGAGACCAAAACAGCCCTCTGGCCCAAGAGCCGTATTGATGCCCAGCATTTGAAGACCAGTTTCCTGCAACGCCGATTTGACCGTTTCCGCCGGAATATCATACGGGAAATGACATTCCACAGCATCGAAACCGGCACGCTTTGCAGCCCGAATACCATCTGTTAAAGGCAAGTCTTTCCAGAGGAACCCCAGATTCGCTGAGAACTTTATGGGATGAGTCATATCAGGCGAAGCGAATATAGTTTGGTGCAGGCAGCTCGTATGTCTGGCCAGTAGCCGTGATCAGACCAGTTTCCAAATCACGTGAAAACAGGGTCAAATTGGACGAATCCTGATTGGCAACAATCACGGCTTTACCACAAGGCGTAAGCGCAAAGTGGCGCGGGAACTTTCCGCCAGTAGGAACCACGTCAATACGCTCAAGCTTGCCGTCTTCCAGAACCTTGAAGATTGCCAATGAATTGTCCCCGCGATTTGAAACATAGAGAAAGCGGGCATCCGGCGACAATTTGATCTCCGACACATAGGAAACCTGGTCCCGGGTTTCCAAGGTCGATTCATATTGAATAGGGATCAACCGTTCCTTGCTGATTTCGGGGTCACTTGCATCGAGTTTGGCAACACAGACTGTATTGAAGAGCTCATTTGACACGTAGCAAATGTCGAGTGTTGGATGCATGGCCATGTGACGCGGGCCCGAGCCGGGTTCAAACTTAATGTAAGTGTCTGGGACCAGGCGTTTTTCATCCTTGTTGTATTTATACTGAAATACAGCGTTTTCGCCGAGATCAGGAATGAAAACCCAATTGCCCCAAAAATGCGCGCAATGTGCATGAGGGCCAACCTGACGGTTTTCCCAATGATCCTCGCGATACTCTACCTGCCGCCATTCACCATCCTTACGACAAAGCTGTTTGAAACTCTGAACCACTTCTCCCAGTTTCCCGTCTGCATCGACTTCAACAACATCGATGATCGCATCCCAATAGTTGATCACGATCGCAATATCGCGTTCAGGGGAAAGGGCAAGATAGCAGGTGGATTTTCCAGACGCTTCAAAGGTGCCAACCTCAGTGAGTGTATTATCCTCACCAACATTAAATTGCACAACTGAACCATTGCTCTTGATGGTTTCCACGATGCCGTATAGCAATGACCGGTCCGGATGGGGTATCAGAACGGCAGGATTTAAGACCGGAGTTGTTCCGGCTTCCGACACATTACCATCTTTGGAAATTGTGGCGATGTGAATGCCTTTCCCGGTTGTGGGAGCGTATGGCTGGTGAGCCAATACATCGAGATCGGAATATGTTCCGATGTAGAAATTGTAGTCCTGATCAAGGGCAATTTGTGCCATATCATTTACTCCTGAACATGGCACTTAAAGCCATTTGTTGTCATTGAACTTATTTGCCAAAAGCAAAACCGGGTTATCCTTTGACCGCTCCCGCCGTCATGCCGGTAATGATCTGACGACTTGCGAAAAGGGTGAAAATAATGGGCGGGATCGCCAGCAACATGCCGGTTGCCATGATCACTCCCCACTCAACGTTGAATTCTGACATGTTATTAACGATCAGAATCGGAACTGTTTTGGTGTCTCGATCTGATAAAGCGGAAGCTAAGAGGTATTCGTTCCAGGCGATGCGAAAGGTAAAAATTGCTGCTGCAGCCAGCCCCGGCTTTATCAACGGAAGGACCACAAGAAAAAATACCTGAAACGGGCCTGCGCCATCCACCCTTGCTGCTTCCTCAAGCTGCCGCGGCACCTGAACAATGAAGCTCTGCAAAATCCAGATCACGAACGGCAAGTTCATTGCTACATAGATCAGGATAATTCCAGAATGCGTGCCAGCAAGACAGACATCGCCACGCCCGCCAAACGTGTCACGAATAAAGCCGCCGATCAGCCCGTCTTTATCCAAACAGAATTCATTGTTCCAGAGGCCGAAGACCGGAACCAACAAAACCGCTGGCGGAACCATTCGAACCAATAGGGTTGAAACCGATACGGTATCCCGACCCATAAACCTGAACCGCACCAGTGCGTATGCGGCCATACAACCGATCACTAGCGTCAGAGCTGTGGACACCAATGCAATGATTATCGAGTTGATCAGAGAACCGCCGAATTTCAATGAGCAGAAATCCAGATGTTCCGGTTCATACCAGAGAATATCGCAGAGTGCTGTTTCGTAGTTTTGGATGGTTGGCAGGAACAATAGGCCGGTTGTGCCGGAAATAATGTCAACGTCCAGCTTGAACGAATTGACCAGCATGAGAAATATCGGCCCAACCGCCATGAAGATGAGGCAGACCAATAGGACATAAAAGGCCGGATTCTGTTTTTCGTAGGTCGCGTTTGACATCAGTTTTCTGCCCCGATCAAAGCCTGTTGGCGTCTTGCACGCACTTCCTGGATGCGGGTGAATGCAAACATTGCAACCGTCAGAAGCATCAGCAAAATCAGAAGGTAATTCGACATCGCTGCCGCCACGCCGAGTTCTCGGAACTCCGTGGCAGTTCGGGAAATGCGCAGCGCCAGGATTTCTGTTGAAAGGCCAGGCCCACCCTCGGTCATCACAAGAATGACTTCCAGTACCTTGAATGCATCGATCAGGCGCAAGAGGCAGGTCACGATCAATACCGGCATCATCAGTGGTAATTTAATGTAAAATATCTGCTGCAGCGTGGTTGCGCCGTCTATGCGAGATGCCTCCAGTGCCGATTGGGGGAGAGACTGCAATGCGGCAAGGCTGAGGATGAATATAAACGGTGTCCATTGCCATACGTCAGCAATAATAACCGATGTCAGGGCGTTGGCACCAAGCCAGTCAACTCCTTCGAAACCGAGCGACTTCAAAAACCTGTTAATCGTGCCGACCGTTGGGTGATACATGTACCGCCACATCAGGCCGACCACCACTGGTGCGATCATCATCGGGAGGATGAAAAGCGTGCGCAACACTGACATGCCGCGAATTTTTCGATCAAGCAGTAACGCCAGACCAACGCCCAGGATCATTTCTATCGACACCACAACAAAGGCAAATCGTAAGGTTACAGAAAGGCTCTCCAGAAAGGCCGGATCATTGGCCAGCTGGACATAGTTTGAGAAACCAACAAATTCAGTTTCCGAGATTTTTTGGCTGGGATCCCACGAACGAAAACTGCCGTAGATCATGTATCCAAGTGGATAGACCAGCGCGATCACCATGATCACTGCCGCAGGGGCAATGAAGACATAAGGTGCAAGTCTGTTGATTGCAGCGGTTTGCATTGGGATCAAAATCTCTTCATGGGTTTAGATACATATGAGGCGCGGCAAGGGCGGGGGGATGCGGGTCTACCGCGCCTCATTTGGGGGCATTATTTCCAGGTGTAGTACCCGGCTTCTTCCATCACGCCTGTGGTGCGTTCTGCCACACCATCCAGCGCTGTTTTGATGTCCAGATCTTCGGTCAGAACCTTGGATAGGGTGGTACCAAGGTCTGCATTGATCTTGCCCCAGACAGGAATAATCGGACGCCAATCTGGATCAGCATGTTTCAGAGCTTCACCAAATGTTGCCATGTGCGGAAACTTGGCGTTGACCTCACTGTCAGCATGGGTTGAGAAGCGCGACGGATTGCCGCCAGCCATGGCAACCAATTTGTCGCCTTTCTTGGAAGTGAGCCATTGCATCAGCAAAAAGGCTGCTTCCTTGTTTTCGGCATTCTTTGGGATCCCGATACCGAAGCCACCCGTTTGCGAACCACGACGGACTCCCATTGGGTGCATTGCCCAACCGACTTTGCCAACCACTTTGGACTTGTTCGGGTCATTGATCTGGCCTGCCACAACCGTGGTATCGAGGAACATCGCAGTATCACCATTGAGGAATGAACCCAATGCCTCACCAAAACCGAATGAGGATGCGCCCTCAGGACCACAATCAACGATCTTTTTCAAAGCCTCGGCTGCCTTGACGCCGGCCTCGTTGTTAACAATCGGGTTCCAGGCATCGTCGAATACACGACCGCCCAATGGAGCAAGGTGCAGCAAGAAAGCGTGGGAAGCATGATGTCCGGATGCAGCGCGTGATGCTACGCCACCCATGCCGGGCTCAAGTTCCGGGATCTTGCAGGCAAGCTCAAGCATTTCGTCATACGTTTCAGGAACCTTCAATCCATGCTTTTCGAATATGTCTTTGCGGTAACCTAGAACCGAAGTCTCGGAACCGTATGGAATACCAAATAATGAGCCAGTTTTGCCTTCCAGGTATCCCTTCTGGCCACCGGCAAATCCGATATTGTACACATAGCCGTCAATGAGATCGCCGGAATCATAGTTTGGATTAGCCAGCTTCGGATTCATGAAGTAGCGCGCCAGGTTTTCCAACTGATCTGCAAAAACATAATCAGCCTTTGAAAACACAACATAGGCGATCAGGTCGTAATCGCCCTCATCCTGAGCCAGCTCAAGAGTCTGGCGTTCACGCATTTTGAGATATGGAAGCTGATCGACTTCAACCTCGATGCCAGTTTCCTTTGTAAACTCCGGCAATATCCGCATCACTGCATCGTAATGTGGATGAGCCGGGAAATTCACCACCAAGGTCGTGTCTTTATAGGCCGCATATGGATCGGCCATTGCTGTTGTCGCCATAAGTGCCACACCAAGTGTGGCTCCGGCAACTTTCTTCAATACAGACAACATATCAGTTCCTCCCTGTTTGTGTCATGCTAAATGCGCTTCTCGGTTTGATTGTCGAAAAGCATGATATCTTCCGATTGAATGTAAAATTCACGAGCTTCACCGCTGCGAACCGGTCCGTCACTCGGCGTCTCCACAAGCAACTCTGCATCTCCGCAACGTGTCATCAATACTGATTGTGAACCAAGATATTCACTGACCGCCACATCCAGACTTATCGCTGAAGACCCCTTTGTCTTTGTCATCGATATATTGGATGGCCGGATCCCTAGGGTTACGTCAGCATTGGTTCTGTCTGCCAAGCGTTTTGTGGTATCTGCCGAGAGCTGTAAACTGAACCCAGGGCCAACCGCATGCGTATTGTCTTTGACAGTTTCCAGTCTGGCGTTAAGAAAATTCATGGTGGGGCTACCAATGAATCCAGCAACAAACTTGTTAATGGGTGACTTGAAGAGTTCTTCAGGCGTGCCCTTTTGCTGGATCACTCCTTGGTTCATCACCACAATCTGGTCACCGAGTGTCATGGCTTCGACCTGATCATGCGTCACATAGACCATGTTCTTATCAAGCGAATTTCGCATTTCTGCGAGTTCGGTGCGCATTCGCGCCCTTAGCTTGGCGTCAAGATTTGAGAGCGGTTCATCGAAAAGAAAAGTCGCCGCATCGCGAACCAAAGCCCGTCCCATTGCAACACGCTGCCGCTGGCCACCTGACAATTCCGCAGGCTTGCGTGCCAGCAAGTGACCAATATTCAGCATATCAGCGACGCGCTTGACCCTTTGATCAATCTCCGATTGCCCCATTCGTTGTAGCCGCAAGGCGAAGGACATGTTCTTGGCTATGTTCATGTGTGGGTACAGAGCATAGTCCTGAAATACCATCGCGATATCGCGTTCCTTGGGCTCAAGAGCGCTGATTGGACGCTCATCGAAATAGATTTCTCCCCCGGAGAGGGTTTCCAGACCTGCAAGAATTCGAAGCGTCGTGGACTTGCCGCAACCAGACGGCCCGACAAGCACTGTGAATTCTCCATCAGCAAGCGACAGATCAAGCGGCGGGAGCACGCGAACGTCCCCAAAGCTTTTCTCAACCTTGTCAAAACGAATTGTTGGCATTGTTCCTCCAAGAGCAGATTTACTCATGCTCGCCGGAATACTGACACGAACAATCTGTTGGCGAAAGCAAAATGAAAAACGATTGACGTTAGCGCTAACGTAGGCTTCAATACCCAGATGAAAAAGCGACAACGTACTGGAAAAACAATCAAAATTGACGATGTTGCCCGTGAGGCAAACGTCTCGATCATGACCGTTTCAAGGGCTTTGCGTGGTGTTGAAGGGGTGTCCGAAGCGAAACGTGAGGAGATTTTCGAGATCGCCGAACGGTTGCGCTATCAACCAAATTTCAATGCCCGGTCACTAGTAAATGTGCAATCAAGCCTGATTGGAATTTCTTTTCCGACCCTGTTTAATGATGTGTTTGCAGAGATGCTCGATGGTATGCGCCCGACCCTGGAAAGTGCAGGATTCACGACCATTGTGACGACAAATGAATATGATTCTGCACGTGAAGTGGACTGGATAAACACTGTGCGTCATTGGAGGCCAGCGGCTCTGGTTCTTACCGGGTCCGATCATGATGAGCGGGTTCGCAAGATACTGCGCAGCGACAATATTCCTACCTTGGAGATATGGGAGTATAGCCATAATGCGATCGATATCAGCGTAGGAATTGATCACTTTGAAGCAGGAAAGCAAATTGCCCGGGCAATGATTGATTTGGGCTATCGCAATCCTGGTTTTGTAGGATTTGATCGCGGCCATGACTTGCGCTCAGAAAAACGGCTTGCAGGTATAAGAGCTGCATTTGAGCAAATCGGTTCGGGTGAAGTTCTTACCGCGCGTGTTGGAAGTATCGATGGCTACCGCGCAGGCTATGAGGGTATGAAACAGCTTCTCACCCAAAGACGTCGCAATGGTTTGGACATTGTGTTTTTCTTGTCAGACCATTTTGCGTTTGCCGGTCTTATGGCTTGTGACGAGATGGCAATCAATGTTCCTGATGAACTCGGGATTGTTGGCTTCAACGATCTTTCCATCAACAATGTTCTGCCACGCCGGATCACCACGGTAGAAAACCCCCGTAGAGAGATGGGCGCTGTTGGTGCAAGGCAGTTGATTGCTCGCATCAATGGTATCCAAGGTGACTTGTCGAAGGAGTTTTCGTCAAAAATCAGGTTCGGAGACACAACAAGGCCACACGGTTGATCTCAGGACAAAAGAAAGTCCTGTCATATCCAGTCCATACCCGATGAAACATACGGTGTAGCAAATTTACTCGGCAGGCTCCACGGCCATCGGATTTTTTGGATGCGTGGTCCAGTTTGCATATTCCGGGTTGATTGGCTGTTTTGTCCGAGGATCGGAGCCCGTCGTCATCTGCTCCATTGTTATGCAGTCCTCGACCGGGCAGACATTGACGCAGAGATTGCAACCGACACATTCTTCATCAATCACCTCAAACTTGCGGACGCCATCCACCACATTGGTGATTGCCTGATGAGATGTATCTTCGCAAGCGATATGGCAACGACCGCATTTGATACAAAGGTCCTGATCAATTTTTGCCTTAGTGACATAGTTCAGGTTGAGATACTGCCAATCTGTGACATTGGGTGCCGCCAGCCCTCTGAAATCCTCAATGCTCGCGTATCCTTTTTGATCCATCCACTCGCTCAAGCCGGAAATCATTTCTTCTACAATCTTGAACCCATAGGTCATGGCAGCGGTACACACCTGAACATTTCCGCAACCAAGAGCGATGAACTCTGCCGCGTCCCGCCAGGTTGTGATGCCGCCAATGCCGGAAATGGGTAATCCAGCAGTTTGAGGGTCACGCGCGATTTCAGCCACCATGTTTAACGCGATCGGTTTGACCGCAGGTCCACAATAGCCACCATGGCTGCCCTTACCATCAATCGTCGGATTGGGTGCCATGTTATCAAGATCAATCGATACAATCGAACTGACCGTATTGATGAGTGACACTGCGTCTGTTCCACCTACATGGGCAGCGCGTGCCGGATAGCGGACATCTGTAATGTTGGGTGTGAGCTTTGTTATCACTGGAAGATCGGAATGTTGTTTGCACCACTCCACCACCATCTGGATATAGTCGGGAACCTGTCCAACAGCTGCCCCCATGCCGCGTTCGCTCATGCCATGCGGACACCCAAAATTAAGTTCCACACCATCGCAACCAGTTTCCAAAACCCTTTCGAGGATGCGCTTCCACGGCTCTTCTTCGCAAGGCACCATAAGTGACGCCACCAGCGCACGATCAGGCCAGTTTTCCTTTACCGCTTTCATTTCTTTCAGATTGATTTCGAGATCGCGATCCGTGATGAGCTCTATATTGTTTAAGCCTATCAACCTACGATCGGCACTCCAGACCGCGCCATAGCGTGGACCGTTCACATTCACGATCGGAGGACCCGCTTCGCCCAGCGTCTTCCAGACAACACCCCCCCAACCAGCTTCGAATGCGCGTTCCACATTGTACTGTTTGTCGGTCGGCGGTGCAGAAGCAAGCCAGAACGGGTTGGGCGATTTAATGCCTATAAAATCAGAATTGAGATTAGCCATGATGTCCTCCTCAAGCGCTCAGAGCGCGGTGAATATCTTCCGCAGCCAATTTTCCATCTTCGACAGAAACAACGGTCAGGTCTTCGCCTCCGGCAACACAGTCACCACCAGCCCAGATCTTTGCATGGCTGGTTTTTCTGTTTTCGTTGACAACAATCCGGCCACGATCAAGATCAATCCCGGCATTCTCCAGGATTACTGAGACAGGACTTTGCCCAATCGCCTTGAACACCTGATCGGCTTTCAAGATGGTTGTTTCGCCTGTACCAGCAAGTTTGCCATTTTCGACAGACGTATATTCAAGGGTAATTTCTGATACGGCACCATCCGCTATCGACAGAGAATACGGCTTCAGCCAGTGCCTGATGCTCACACCGTTGGTCTGTGCGACTTCCTGCTCATAGGTTGAAGCATTCATGCTTTCAGTGCCTCTGCGATAGGCGATGGTGACATTTTCTGCACCAAGCAGCTTGATTTGCGTGGCGATGTCGATTGCGGTCATCCCGCCGCCGATCACGACAACATTTCGTCCGACTTCCATTTTTGAAAGATCATCGGTCTGACGCAACCGAGCGATATATTCTACAGCGTCCGTGCAGCCATGTGCATCGTCGCCTTGGATGCCGAGATCATTCACACCGGGTAAGCCGATGCCAATAAATACTGCGTCATAGTCAGAAGACAGATTTTCGAGCGAGATATCCTTGCCGAGTGTTTGCCCGTTTTTTAACTCTATACCGCCAATATCGAGCACAAAATCCACTTCTCTCGTAGCGAAATCATTGGTGGCCTTGTATGCAGCAATCCCGAATTCGTTCAGCCCCCCGGCTTTTTCTTTCGCCTCAAAAATCGTAACGTTATGACCGTACATTGCCAAACGGTGCGCGCAAGAAAGACCCGCAGGACCCGCCCCGACAACCGCAATCCTTTTGCCTGTTGAAGGCGCGCGATCGAACGGGTGTGCATCTGCTTTGTCTATCAGATAATCCGTTGCATACCGCTGTAGCAGTCCAATCTTTACCGGCTTACCCTCTGCGGTCTCGCGGACACAGACCTGCTCACACAAGGTTTCCGTTGGGCACACCCGGGCACACATTCCACCGAGAATATTGCTTTTCAGAATGGTTTCGGCAGACCCCATCGGATTTCCAGTTGAGATCTGCCTGATGAACATCGGAATATCGATTCCAGTTGGGCAAGCGGTCATGCAGGGAGCGTCATAGCAGAAATAGCAGCGATCTGCTTCCACAAGTGCCTCATGTGTATCCATTGGTGCATGAATGTCTTCAAAATTCTTCGCGAGTTGTTCTGCACTTAAACGACCGGATTTGATGTCAGCCATGATATTTGTCCTTCCGGTTACCGATAGTCCGGACAATGCGAAGCGGAAGAACCACATCGCATTGCCAGTTTTTGCTGCCATCAGCCCGAAGACTGAAGGCCTGTTAGCTTTTACTTGATCGCGCTGGTGATCTTGTCGGTCCAAGCACCAGTTGGCGCAGCAGAAATAACCGGATCAGAACCACCTGACAGCAGTGTCTTCACAGTCTGCTCTGCTGCAGCGACATCGAGCGTGCCGTCTGAACCATCGGTCAGTTTGTTGATTTCACCCATCATCCGACGTTGGTGCTTTTCGGTTTGAGCACCAGAGGCATCATTTTCGAGCACGATATCGGCTGCTTCATCATTATTGGCGCGGGCGTAATTCCAACCTTTCATGGAAGCCTTCACGAAGCGTGTAAGCTTGTCGACCATCTTTTCGTCAGCAAGGCTTTCTTCGAGAACATAGATGCCGTCTTCCAGGGTAGCGACACCCTGATCTGTGTAGTTGAAAACCACAAGATCATCCGGAGTGAAACCGGCATCAATCACCTGCCAATACTCATTGTAAGTCATGGTAGACACGCAATCAGCTTGCTTCTGGATTAGCGGATCAACGTTGAAACCTTGCTTCAGGACTGTCACACCATCTGCACCACCATCTGTACTGATGCCAAGTTGGCTCATCCAGGACAGGAACGGATACTCATTGCCGAAGAACCAAACACCGAGCGTCTTGCCTTTGAAGTCGGCAGGAGACGTGATCCCGGTATCCTTGCGGCAGGTCAGCATCATGCCGGACCGCTTGAACGGTTGAGCAATATTGACCAGATTGACGCCTTTCTCACGCGAAGCCAACGCAGATGGCATCCAGTCGATGATCACATCAGCACCACCCCCTGCGATTACTTGCGGAGGCGCAATATCCGGACCACCGGGCTTGATTTCCACATCAAGGCCGACTTCTTCATAAAAGCCTTTGTCTTTCGCAACATAGTAACCCGCGAATTGTGCTTGGGTTACCCATTTCAATTGCAGTGTGAGTTTGTCTGCTGCCTGAGCACTGGTTGCCACTACGGCTGCCAAAGCAGTGCCTAATGCCAATTTGATCAGTTTCTTCATGATATTCTCCCTATTTTAACCTGTTACTTTTCTGCATTTTCCTCATTTCCTGTTGGATGGATGCCAGAACGTGACTGAGCGCTCCATCAAGGCAATGGCTCCATATGAAAGAGAGCCCGCAAGTGCGGCGACGAAAATCTCCGCCCACACCATGTCAACATTCAAACGTCCAACTTCTGCGGATATGCGGAAGCCCATGCCGACAATCGGTGTGCCGAAGAACTCAGCAACGATGGCGCCGATTAACGCTAAAGTTGAATTGATTTTCAGCGCATTGAAGATGAAGGGCATCGCTGCCGGAAGCCGCAATTTGAAAAGCGACTGCCAATAGCTTGCCGCATAGGTCTTCATTAAATCGCGCTCCATGCTGTTGGCCGCGGCTAAACCTGCCACCGTATTCACCAGCATCGGAAAGAAGGTCATGACCACCACAACAGCTGCCTTTGATTGCCAATCAAAACCGAACCACATCACCATGATTGGCGCGATGCCGATGATCGGCAAAGCGGAAACCAGATTTCCAATCGGCATGATACCCGCCTTGAAAAATGGTGAGCGGTCAACGACGATGGCAATGATGAATCCCAACCCACACCCCATCACATATCCGCTGAGAACCGCTTTGAGGTAGGTTTGTTGAAAGTCTGCCCAGAGGATTGGAATCGAATTGGTAATGCGTTCCCAAATCATGCTGGGTGGCGGAAGCAGTACGGAAGGCACTTCAAAACCGACTGTAATTCCTTCCCAAAGACCAATTAGTGCAGCCCCAAACAGAAATGGGATCGCCAGATTTACAGAGGTTTGACCAATCTGCGTCTTTGGTTCCATTCGGCTCAATCGAGTATTGATGAACCAGGCTACGAGCCAGAACACAATCGACATGACGAGGACCGCTGTACTGCTCATGCCAGTTCCTCTTTCACGCCCATGCGTGCATTCACCCGTTTTCCGATAATCCCGATAAAGGTTACCAAAAGCCCGGCAACAATCGCGGCCACCACCAGCGCGGACCAGATTTGTACCGTTTGGCCATAGTAGGAACCGGCCAATAGTCTCGCGCCAAGACCGGCGACAGCGCCTGTGGGGAGTTCCCCCACAATGGCACCGACAAGCGAGGCAGCAATGGCAACTTTCATGGACGTAAATAAAAAAGGGACCGAGGCTGGCAGCCGCAACTTCCAGAGCGTCTCAGCGCTGCTCGCATTGTAGGTCTTCATGAGATCAAGATGCATTGCCTCTGGCGAACGCAATCCCTTAACCATGCCAACCGCAACCGGGAAAAAGGAAAGATAGGTAGAGATAACCGCTTTGGGGAAAAGACCCGTAACACCCACCGAATTAAGTACGACGATGATCATCGGCGCGATTGCCAAAATCGGAATGGTTTGCGAGGTGATAATCCAAGGCATCATCGACTTGTCGAGTACGCGAGAATGCACAATTCCCACCGCAAGCAAAATGCCAAGTGCTGTCCCCATCAAAAAACCCAACAGAGTTGCGGAGATTGTAATGCTCGCGTGATAGATCAGACTGCGCTTTGAGGAGATTTTCTTCTCAACGGTGGTTTTCCAGATTTCCTGACCAACCTGATGCGGCGCTGGCAGAACCGGTCTCTCTTGCTTCATGGTAGCGGGAATAACCTGCGACCACGAGGTTTCCTTGCCGATCCGCTCTGCCTGATCCCATTCAAATTGAGCGTTCAGCAACACAACGCATCCGTACCAAATAACCATAATCAATGAGATGATGGTCATGACAGGTACCAATGCGCTGCGGGTCTTAGTCATCGTACGAATGTCCCGCTCTCAGCCCATCGCGAACCCGATGCGCAATTTTCAAAAACTCCGGTGCTTCCCGAATGTCCAGAGGTCGTTCGTCACCCAGATCACAGTCGATAACATCATGAATGCGTCCGGGTCTGGGGCTCATGACAACAATTTTTGTCGACAGAAAAACGGCTTCGGGAATGGAATGCGTGACGAAAACGACGGTTTTTCTGGTTTCTACCCAGAGTTTGAGCAATTGTTCATTCAGATGATCACGGACAATTTCATCGAGCGCGCCAAAGGGCTCATCCATCAAGAGCATATCCGGCTCGACCGCCAGGGCACGGGCAATTGATGCGCGTTGTTGCATTCCGCCAGAGAGCTGCCAGGGAAACTTTCTCTCAAATCCTGCAAGGTTTACAAGCTCAAGATTTCTGGACACTCTTTCCTGCTGCTCGGCGTTTGAAAGCCCCATGATTTCCAGCGGCAAGGCAACATTTTTCTCAATCGTTCGCCACGGATACAATGCTGCTGCCTGAAACACGTAGCCATAAGCCCGTGACAGTCGAGCCTCTTCAGGAGACATGCCATTGACCGATATCGATCCACCTGTCGGCTTCTCAAGATCTGCAATAACTCGCAACAAGGTGGTCTTACCGCAACCTGAAGGTCCGATCAGGGAAACAAATTCTCCCTTCTCAACGCTCAAGTTGATATCAGAAAGCGCATGAACGGGACTATCCGCAGTCTGAAACACAAGGTCCAGACCGGATGCCTCAATAACGGCTGGTTTGGTTTCAGCCTTCATCAGCATCAGACACCTGTCGCCGGAATACCGGTTCGCTTGACCGGGGTTGGCGCGGTCAACGCTTTCCAGGTTGAAAGTGCTTTATTGACCGTGCCACTCGGCGGACGCTTGACGAACTTGCCGTGTCCTTCTTGGGTTTGAACTGTGCCATCATCAACCGCAAGCTGACCACGGGTCAGAACAAAACGCGGCAAGCCTTTTACGTGCTTGCCTTCAAATACATTGTAGTCGATCGCTGATTGCTGATTGTTAGCAGTGATGGTTTTTTCTTTATCAGGATCCCAAACCACAATGTCGGCATCGGAGCCTACGAGGATTGCACCTTTTTTCGGATATACATTCATGATCTTGGCGATGTTGGTGGAGGTGACGGCCACAAACTCGTTCATTGTCAACCGGCCAGTCGCAACACCTTGCGTCCAAAGCATGGGAAGTCTGTCTTCCAGTCCGCCGGTACCATTTGGAATTTTTGTGAAATCACCGACCCCAAAGCGTTTTTGTTCGCTGGTGAACGCACAATGGTCAGTTGCTACCACTGACAGCGAACCAGATTGCAATCCGGCCCATAAACTGTCCTGATGCTTTTTGTTACGGAACGGTGGAGACATCACACGTCGTGCTGCGTGATCCCAATCCTCGTTGAAATATTCGCTCTCATCGAGAGTGAGATGTTGAATGAGCGGCTCACCCCATACACGTTTTCCCTGCATTCGCGCGCGTCTGATCGCTTCATGCGCTTCTTCGCAAGATGTGTGAACCACGTAGAGCGGTGCTCCGGCCATATCGGCAATCATGATTGCACGATTGGTTGCCTCGCCTTCTACCTGAGATGGGCGGGAATAGGCATGTGCTTCTGGGCCATTGTTGCCTTCAGCCAGGAGTTTGGCAGAAAGTTCGGCGATTACATCCCCATTTTCAGCATGGACCATGGGTGTTGCACCAAGCTCTGCGCAACGCTGGAATGAGGCATAGAGTTCGTCATCATTCACCATCAGTGCACCCTTGTAAGCCAGGAAGTGCTTGAATGTGTTGATGCCTTTTTCTTTGACCACCGTTTCCATTTCGTTGAAGACCTGCTCACCCCACCATGTGATCGCCATGTGGAAGGAGTAGTCACAATTCGCGCGGGTGGATTTATTGTCCCAACGTTCTATCGCTTCCAGCAAAGACTGATCAGGATTCGGCAGGCAAAAATCAACCACCATGGTCGTTCCACCGGACAGGCCAGCCCTTGTACCACTTTCGAAATCATCGGACGAATAGGTCCCCATAAACGGCATTTCCAGGTGAACATGAGGATCAATTCCGCCCGGCATGACGTAACATCCGGTAGCGTCGAGCTCTTCGCC
>JASJDO010000077.1 GCA_030065115.1 Rhizobiaceae bacterium
TCAAGGCAACGAAATGGAAAAAGTCCTTTTCTTATTTCTGATGGGGCTCTCTCGTTTCAAACCTTGGTAGAAATACACCTAAGCTGACAGGACAACTACCGTCGTGCCAACGGGAGTACGGTTATACAGATCAATGACATGATCATTGATCATGCGGATACACCCGTTTGAAGAGGCCGTACCAATGGTCCAGGGTTGCGTCGTACCGTGTATGCGATAATAGGTATCGCGATTTCCCTCATAGAGATAAAGCGCCCTAGCACCCAATGGATTGTTTGGTCCACCGGGGACGCCTTTCGCATATTTCTTATATTTGCCTGGCTCGCGCCGGATCATGTTCGCCGTTGGTGTCCAGCTTGGCCATTCAGCCTTGCGTTTGATCTTTGCAGTACCAGACCAGGCCAATGCAGCCCGACCAACACCAACGCCATAGCGTCTAGCTTTGGTGCGGCTTTGGATCAAATAGAGAAATCGCGCATTGGCATCAACCACAATGGTTCCGCGTCTGTATCGGGAACGATAGGTCACATTTTGAGGAAGATGCCTCGGATTTGGCTTGAATTTTTTCTTGCCTGTATGGTGCGCGAGTGCAGAAGTAACCGGTAATCCGGCCGCGCTGGCCAAACCGGCTGTTGCGATACCACGTACAAAACTGCGTCTGTTCAAATTCATCCACCTTACTCCCAACTAAAACAATGCGATGACCTGCCCCGCTCTGCGCACCCTATTTCGCAGGTTTTAACAAGGCAATAATTCGGCAATAACGCTTTTGTTATACAGGCCAAAAACGCCTGATTTCGAAAATTACGGTTAACACGACCGGGGAAAAGAAGGTCTTTTTGTCCGGGCTTATGCCGCTTCAGCTGGCTCGCGCACGCGTTCATATGCCTTCAAAATTACTTCAGAACCCGCACCGGGTTTCACAGCCTCCGTGCTTAGCACCTGACGCCATCCCCGAGCTCCGGGAATGCCTTGAAACAGACCTATCATGTGGCGCGTGATCTGGTTTAGGCGCCCTCCCTGTGAGATATGCTGTTCAGCATAGCCACACATCGCATCGATCACAGCATCGTATGTGATTGGCTCATTAGAGGAGCCATATACTCTCTGGTCGACCTCCCGAAGCAAAGACGGATTGTGATATGCTGCTCTGCCGAGCATGCATCCATCGACATTTTCCAGATGTTCGGCGACCTGAATCAAATTCTCAACACCTCCGTTTATCCCTATGAATCGACTCCGGTTTTCATCTTTCAACCGAAACACACGATCGTAATCAAGCGGAGGAATGTCCCGGTTTTCCTTTGGGCTCAGCCCCTGCAGCCACGCCTTGCGCGCATGGACCCATATTGCATCACTACCCTCTTCCCAAGTCATTTTCGCAAGATCATCTAGTGCGGGTCCCGGGTCTTGATCATCCACACCGATGCGGCATTTCACTGTAACAGGAACGTCAACGACAGCTTTCATGGCCGCAACACATTTTGCCACCAGTTCAGGTTCCCGCATCAAGCAGGCTCCAAAGGTTCCGGATTGCACACGGTCCGACGGACACCCAACATTCAGATTAATTTCGTCATACCCGAATTGTTCACCGATTTGGGCAGCATCGGCCAGTTTCCGGGGATCGCTCCCCCCCAACTGCAGTGCAACCGGATGCTCTGTGCCATCGAATCCAAGCAGATAATTGCGATCACCATGAATAACCGCATCTGCCACTACCATTTCTGTATAGAGAAGCGACTTCTTAGTCATCACCCGATGAAAGAAACGGCAATGCCGGTCGCTCCAATCCATCATCGGCGCAACCGCGAAAATCTGCCCACATTCTCTTCCGGTTATATACATCTACAAGAGAGCAATCATTCTATTCTGACATTCTTGGCACTGATATTTCAGGAAAATTCATCCTGCAAGTGTCAAATTACACACTCCAAAATCTGACATCATTGTTGATATCACGAAAACGTGATACCTTTGCATTAAGGGGCGTCGACCTAGTCCGTAGAAACTCTTTTGAAAATACGGACCGTTTTAAAGGAAGACTGCAATGAAACTTTCAAGTAAATTTACAACACTGGCCACTGTTTTGGCACTTTCAACCACCGCTGCTTTTGCACAAGGTTTTAGCAACGGCCGCACACCTGCTGGTGAAACTTCAGCAGAACAAATAAACCCGCCGCACAATGGCGGGATTGCCAGTCAGGGCTTTGGAGGCGCTGCACTTGGGTCAGGGCAGCTTTGGGCGTATATTAATGCTAACGGAACAAGAGCCAGAGACAAAGGTTCTTCGAACTCCATTAAGCTTGGTGGTGTCGGACAATACGATGTTAGATTCTTCCGAAACGTACGTCCTTGCGCGTACATGGGCATCATTGCCGGCGCCACGACAGGTGTTGCACAGGGTACTATTAGCGTTGTTCAGAGATCAGGCGTAGCAAACGGGGTCTTCGTACAAACGCGAAATTTAGCTGGAAATTTGGCTGATTTACCTTTCGCGGTTTTTGTTGATTGCTAAATTACAAAAAAGCCCGGATCATTCGACCCGGGCTTTCAAATTTATTGGAGAGTAGGAACTTACTCTTCGCGGTCCTTGAGTGCTGCGCCAAGAATATCACCAAGAGATGCACCTGAGTCAGATGAACCGTATTGTGCAACAGCCTCTTTCTCTTCTGCGATCTCAAGCGCCTTGATGGAAACACCAACGCGGCCGGTTTTCTTGTCGAACTGGATCACGCGGGCATCAACCTTCTGACCAACGGCAAAACGCTCTGGGCGTTGCTCGTCACGGTCACGGGAAAGGTCCGAACGGCGAATGAAGCTTTGCAGCTCTGTGTCTGCAATGGAAACTTCAAGACCACCGTCTTTCACTTCCAGAACTTCACAGGTTACGATCGCGCCTTTGCGGATCACGCCTGATTCAGCTGCAGAAGCCACAGGATCACCACCAAGCTGCTTGATGCCAAGTGAAATGCGTTCTTTCTCAACATCAATATCGAGAACAACCGCTTTCACCATGTCACCCTTGTTAAAGTCTTCCATAGCTTCTTCACCAGACTTGTTCCAGTCCAGATCAGAAAGGTGAACCATGCCGTCGACGTCATTCTCAAGACCGATGAACAGACCAAACTCTGTCTTGTTCTTCACTTCGCCTTCGACTTCAGTGCCGACCGGATAAAGATCAGCAAATGAATCCCATGGATTGTCCATAGTTTGCTTGAGGCCAAGAGAAATACGGCGTTTGGATGGGTCCACTTCCAGAACAATCACTTCCACTTCCTGTGAAGTAGAAACGATCTTTCCAGGATGTACGTTCTTCTTTGTCCATGACATTTCAGAAACGTGGATCAGACCCTCAATGCCTGGCTCGATTTCAACAAATGCACCGTAGTCAGTGATGTTGGTCACGCGACCAGTGATCTTCTTCTCAAGCGGATATTTGTCATCGATGGATTCCCAAGGATCACTCTCAAGCTGCTTCATGCCGAGTGAGATACGGTGCGTTTCCTGGTTCACACGGATGATCTGTACTTTAACAGTCTGACCGATGTTCAAAATTTCACTTGGGTGATTAACACGGCGCCATGCCATGTCAGTCACGTGGAGAAGACCATCGATACCGCCAAGATCAACGAATGCCCCGTAATCGGTAACATTCTTGACCACGCCGTCAACGACCTGACCTTCTTCAAGGTTTTGAACGATCTCTGAACGCTGTTCTGCACGGCTCTCTTCGAGGATAGAACGACGGGAAACAACAATGTTGCCACGACGACGATCCATTTTGAGGATTTGGAACGGCTGTGGATTGTTCATGAGCGGTGTTACATCACGCACCGGACGGATGTCCACCTGTGAACGTGGCAAGAACGCCATCGCACCATCAAGATCAACAGTGAAGCCACCCTTGACCTGATTGTAGATAACACCTTCAACGCGCTCATTCGCCTCGAACATTTTCTCAAGGCGGATCCAGCTTTCCTCACGGCGGGCTTTTTCGCGAGACAGAACCGCCTCACCCATCGCATTCTCAACACGGTCAACATAAACTTCGACTTCATCGCCGACCTTCATGGAACCGTCACGCCCTGCGGCGCCGAATTCTTTCATTGCAACGCGGCCTTCGACCTTGAGGCCTACGTCGATGACTGCCAGGTCTTTTTCAAAACCGGTAATCACACCTTTTACAACAGCGCCTTCTACAACATCATGTGTTTCAAAGGACTGCTCGAGAAGAGCTTCAAACTCTTCCATACTTGCACTGGTTGTCATGGAGTCTCCTGTGTGGAACGGCATTCATTGCCCAAATTTGTTCCACGCTGCACTGCGGGTTTGTGTTTGATTTGATCCAAATCCCAAGCATGCCCTTAAGGCGATTGCAGTGCGAAGAATGAGAATTGGATCGCTATTGTTGGGAGATCGCTTGCTCTATGAAGCCCAAAGCGGTCTCGAACGCCGTTTCTATAGACATTTCTGACGTATCAATCAAGTGGGCATCGGCAGCGGGTTTCAATGGACTGTCTGCCCTGCCCATATCGCGTTCATCGCGCTTGATGATATCTGCTAGTATTTGCTCATAGGACGACCCACCGCTCTTCTCATCCACTTCCTTGTGGCGGCGCCGGGCACGGGTTTCAGGCGAGGCAGTGATATAGAGCTTAACAGTTGCGTCTGGGCAAACGACGGTGCCTATATCTCGCCCGTCTAGAACTGCACCTCCATCCTGTTTTGCAAACTTGCGCTGTTGTTCAACAAGAATTGCACGAACATTGCTCATAACAGCGACTTTCGAAGCCGCCTCACCCACTTCATGGGCCGACAAGATTTCCCTATCCAGCGAACCCAGGTCGAGATTTTCCGCAACAATCTCAGCCAGTTCCTCACGATCTAGCGGCAGACCGGATTGCAACAACGCATAACCGACGGCGCGATACGTGAGTCCTGTATCAAGATGCGGCAAGTTAAACTTTTCCGCCAGCCGCCGCGCCAGAGTGCCTTTTCCCGAAGCTGCAGGGCCATCAATTGCGATGATCAGATTATTTTTATTCATGAATGAGCCAGCCTCAGGAAACTACGAGATAAATCACATGACGGCTCATCATATCGAAAACACCAACGATTCAAACCGTATTTGTTTATTGAAGCGTTTCAATATCAGACTGGGTAATCGTATAGGTCGTTGTAAAAGTCACTTCATCATTTGGAGCCAATTTATCCCAAATGCCATCAGTTGACGCATCAGTTGAGTCTAGTAATGGAACAACATCATTAGTCAGGGTTTCCGTACCGGGATCATCGAAGGGGCCGGAACCATTGTGAACATCCCCCAAAGTGAGCTGTCTAATGGTTTGGTTGCCGTTATTCCTCACCACATAGGTATAAGTAATCACGGTCCCAACCGGGGCCTCCAATATATTGCCAGCCGTGAAGCCATCTGCGGAGGCCGTTTTTGTCACAGTGATAGACGGCATGCCTTCCAAAACCGTCAGTGAAAAGTCTTCGACCTCACCATCGGGCGCCTGATTTACCGGAGTAAGACCCGAACTGGTTGACCAACGGAACCTTGCATATGTCAACGAAATAACTGCATCGTTCGGAACAGTGGTGACAAAATCAATTACTCCTGCATTTGCATTTATGTCCTGAGCACCACCATCCGGCAAATCGAGAGCGACCTGCTCGTTGGCATCAAACACGCCTGAACCGTTCCAATCAATCCATGCGTTGAGGAGCCCTCCTGCGCCGGTAGCAGCGACAGATAGTGTTACCTCTTCACCTTGCACCAAAACAGGAAAAACCAATCCATCCTCATCGTCTATATTGGTCAAATCATCCCCATCGGCATTCACCCCACCGTCAATGTCTTGCAGCGCTTCGAGCTCTGGATCGGGAGCCAGGTTGCCAATGTAAATTGCACCGTCAATAAGGTGCGAAGCTTCTCCATATGTTATGACAGGGGCATCGCTGTAATCGACGCCACCGACAGTAGGCGCATTGCTGACACTCACGCCGACATTGTTGTCAATTCTGAAACCGGTGAGATCACTAGGTGAAAAGTAATCATGCACCGGCACCGAGTCTGGCGAAATACTGGTAGTCTGGGCAACCCAACACCGGAGACTAACCGGTGGCTGTGTCAGATTGGCAATACCAACAAATTGCTCAATCAAGGTCTGCGATAAAGCTATCTCGAGATTGCCATTATCAACACGGGCAAAGGCCAAATTCTGGGCCACATTTACCTGAACACTGTAAGAATCACTGGTTGACCCATTAGCCTGATCCGGGGCCAAGGGCGTCGGTTGGCCATACAGGTTATCGACATTCTCAAAGAACAAAATTTGGGAATTGCCTTCTGCATTCCAGTCCCTGCCAATGTGTTCTGCCTGGGGAGCGTATTCGACAAATATATCCGGGATATTGTCACCGCCAACAAAACGATCCAACTCCAATTCGATATAAAAACGGTGAGCACCCGCATCATTCCAGTCATCACGAACATCCCATCGCTGATAATAAAACCCACCTGTAAATGCCGCATCGCAAGATTGCAGATCTGCCATGCCCGGCTCGGTTCCGTCTGGATCCCAGTTTTCGTACAAATCATCACCAAATACCTGGCACGGCGGTGAATCTGAAAATGTATCCGGACTGAAAAAAGATGTTCCCGAACAATCAACCTGGACAACGGTCGCAACCCAGTCGAGATCGGGCACTTGTGCTTGAGCCTGCACCGCAAAAACAAAATTCAAGACGCATGCCAATAAAGAACAAAGCGTCTTGATTTTACTCAACGATTTGCGCGGCCACATCAATTCTTGACTCCCGGCTTTCTATTCCTGTTGCGACGATGCCATCGGCTTTGATCCTTGTTTTCGCAAACACGAAAACCAAAGCAATTTCCACTACTTAACGCGCGGCGAGATCAAAATATTCTAACAATTTCGTAATTATTTCTGTTTTCTGGTCAACAAATCGGAATACCGCCAATCGAAATCAGGAATGATTTAGGGGAGTTCGCCTGCTTAAATTTCGCAACATTTAACTTAAGATTAGCTTTGACCTTGTTAAAACGGTTATCAGCTATAGTCGGTGCGAGCAGAGACGATGAACAATGCATATCTATTAGGATTGATCAATCCAATGATATCACTGCTGTTCGGGCTGACATTCCTGATTCTATGGTCGCGCCAAAAGCACAGACGAGCAATTCTAGCGATGGCAGTGAGCTATGGTTGCGTTGGAACCGGATTTCTAATTTCTCACCTAACACCAAATTGGACCGGCCTTTTAAACATTTTCGTCCTCGATTCCATCTATTTGATCGCTGCTGTTTTGATGATTTGGGGCGTCAGCACAAGAGCCAATGTCAACCCGCAATTGCAGAAACTCATCTCGATCTCTGTATTGGGAATGGCAGCAATTATGGCGGTGGCGGCAATGGGGTTCAGCTATAACACCTCGTTGTTAGTCGTAAACTTCGTGATGGGCGGCGTCATGCTATTTGGATGCTGGAATATAAGAAGGAACGCATTGGGAGGCGGTGTTGAGGCGCTTGTATTCTGGGCACTCTTCATTGCAGCAACTCAATTCTGGCTTCGATCCGGTGTGACCTTGGCAATGGAAACTGTTCAAACGGGTGCGGCCTATCGCGACAGCACATACTGGGCAGTTCTGAATGCATCGGTCGCGATATGCTCAATTCTGCTTGCCCTGTCATTGATTGCGGCTTGCGCAACAGATGTAATCAAAGACATCCGCAAAATTTCAGAAACAGATTTGTTGACAGGATTGCGGAACCGCCGGGCGTTCGAAGAAAAAGTCAAAGAGACACTCACAAATTCAGCAAGAGCAAATTTGCCAGTGTGCTTGGTCATGTTGGACATTGATCATTTTAAACAGGTCAATGATACCTATGGGCATCAGGTTGGCGATAAGGTTATCGCTCAACTTGGCGAACTTATTCGTGAAACACCTCGTGAGAGTGATGTATCCGGCAGGCTTGGGGGTGAAGAATTCGCTATCCTTCTTTGGAATACGGAATTACCTGGTGCACGCCTATTCGCAGAGGGGTTGAGAAGCGCTTTTGAATCCTTGCGAATGGATGGAATGCCAAGGAAGAAAGGATGCACAATTAGCTTGGGCATCTCGCAATGGCAGCCGACCGAAGATTTTGACGACCTCTACTCGCGCGCCGACACCGCACTTTATAGGGCCAAAAGTTTGGGTCGAAACCGCGTAGAGTTCGATACAAGTCAAATGCCAGATCTACGTGCGGTTACCAGCTAGTCGATAGGGGGCTGGTTCACAGCTTTTGCAAAAACCATCTCATTATTTATGAAGAATTGGAAATAGACAACGCTCACCCAATCTCACCACCGAGCTCATTCATTAACTCAACAAATCCCGGGAAACTGGTTTCCATCACAGAGCCATCGTCAACCGCAACAGGCTTTTCGCTCACCATGCCCATGACTAGGAAACTCATGGCAATGCGATGATCAAGATGCGTTGTAACCGTTCCCCCGCCGAAGCCCTTGCCGTCAGGGCGACCGCGTACCGTCAGACTTTCCTTGCCTTCGGTACAATCAACGCCATTGACCTCCAGCCCCCGAGCCACCGCGGCCAGACGATCTGACTCTTTCACACGAAGTTCGTGCAATCCATCCATCTGTGTTTCACCATCAGCAAATGCAGCAGCGACTGAAAGAACCGGATATTCATCAATCATCGAAGGCGCGCGTTCTGCCGGAACAGTGATGCCCTTTAACTCGCTGGATTTGACCATCAAATCGCCAATTTCTTCGCCACCGGAAATACGCACATTTGTGATTTCAATGTCGCCACCCATCTCCTGCAGCGTGGTGATCAATCCGGTTCGTGCCTCATTTAGAAGGACATCGGGCAATGTAATTTCACTATCCGGCACAATGAGAGCCGCAACAAGCGGAAACGCCGCAGAAGACGGATCGGCAGGAACCGTTACATCCTGACCGGTAAGCTTCCCCTGCCCGACCAGCGATATCCGCCGTTCTCCGTTGGTAGAAGTTTCTACCTCCAGCTCCGCGCCGAACCCCTGCAGCATTTTTTCTGTGTGGTCCCGCGTCAGGTGCGGTTCGATAACTGTCGTTATGCCGGGGGTATTTAATCCTGCGAGCAAGACAGCAGACTTTACCTGGGCAGATGCCATGGGCACACGGTATTCAATTGGCGCGGTTTGCCACGGACCCCGAAGTGTGATCGGCAAACGCCCCTCACCTTCTTCTGCCAGAACCTGCACCCCCATTTCTTTCAATGGGTTCAGAATTCGCCCCATGGGACGGGAAGACAGCGATGCATCGCCTGTGTAAGTGGTGGGAAAATCATAGGCGCCAAACAACCCCATGCAAAGTCGACATCCGGTGCCTGAGTTTCCAAAGTCAAATGGTGCTTCCGGCTCAAGCAGCAAACCATTGCCAGTACCCCAAATGACCCACTCATCGCCTTCCTTGCGAATGTTTGCGCCAACAGCTTGCATTGCTTTTGCTGTATTGAGGACATCCTCCCCTTCCAATAATCCGCGAACCCGGCTTTCTCCGTATGCAAGACCGCCAAACATCAGTGAGCGATGTGAAATCGACTTGTCGCCAGGGACTCGGCAAACTCCGGTTAATGGCTCTCCTGATTTGGAACTCAGGGGTTTGGGATCACCGGAATGACTCATTGTTTCCACTTTTGTTTCTGTCGAATTTGCGCTCTGCCCTAACACAGCAAAACAACAGCGTCACCCTTCTTTCAACAGAGGTTGATTTTGCTTTGACATCCCGTGGTTTCGGGTTTAGGAAGACGCAGTTTTTCACACAATGAGGTTCAACGTGGCCAAAGCGAATTTGGGAACCAAACGGGTATGCCCTGAGACTGGACGCAAGTTCTACGATCTCGAAAAAGATCCTATCGTCTCGCCATATACCGGCAAAGAATATGAAATCAGCTTTTTCGAAGGCGAGGCAACGATTACTGCGCCTAAGCCGGACGAAGCTGAGACACCAACCGAGGTGAAAGCTGCGGAAACAACCGACAGCGATGATGATGATACAATTCTGGATACAGAGGATGATGGTCCGGAGATCATCAGCCTTGATGACGCAGAAGACGATGCAGATGATGATTCAGATGACGAGGATATTCCTGATATCCCGGACATCCCGGATGTGGACGTCGACGATGATGATGATGCCTCAGACGATGACACATTCCTTGAAGACGACGACGAAAACGACGATCTGTCTGATGTAATTGTTGGTGTAGAAGGCGACGACGACGAAAGTTAAGCGGACACGCTTGCCAATTGAATAATGGTTGTCTAAGACAACCAAACCTTGAGCCGGGTCCGCCCGGCTTTTATGGGGCTATAGCTCAGGTGGGAGAGCGCTTGCATGGCATGCAAGAGGTCGGCGGTTCGATCCCGCCTAGCTCCACCATAGATTTCCGACGGATCTATGCTCAATATAGCAGCCAAACAATAATAATTAGAACTTTCACACTATGTTGACGAAAACGCCTTCGTCAGAAAATCCCAGCCCTCCCAAGTTCTGTATCAACCCATCGGCAAAGAGTCTGCAAACAAACGCATTTGGGCGGGATCCAACAACATTTTGTGGTGATGGGGTGCATCGGGCTTTTCGTCGAATAACTGCTCCGTTTTGTCGGCCAAGTGTAGAAAATCTGAATGAAGTTCAGCCAGTGCCGACCTATCGTCCGGATTTGATCGGGCCGCGTAGAATGTTGCCTTGGTGGCTAACTCAAACTGTTTTGCGAACTCCGGTAGATAGTCAAATGCAGAGAGTTTTTCAGCAAGAACAGATGGCAATTCATTTCTTATTTCGGCTGCCTTCTGCTGAAGTTCGCAAGCAAGCAACGATGTCGCCTTTTTTGCAGCAAAAAGCTCTACTCTTGCTTCTTCCGACAAGCGACGATCAGCGGGATCAATTGCCGTGTCCATGGACCTGTTGCCCATGCCATTGGTCTCCATCGATACCCAGCCCTCCTGCCATGTCGAGGGCAAACAAGAATGGCGTGGGAACACTTGGTCATCCCAATATGAGCCCGCACAGACGTGCCAACTTTGGAGCAAGATATCAGTGAGCTTTAATGCAACATCACCGCTAACATTGAATTCCTGATCCAGCCAATCGGTAACAACGGTTTCCGCCGGCACATCCTGTTCCAGCAATCTGGGGAGGGCATAAACATTTACCGCACTTAAAGAATCCAACGCATTTGCGCCTGTGATGGCTTCCCAGCTGGTACGCATCAGAAAGCCGCTTGCGCACATTTCACGATACCCAAACATACGTTTTCTGAATTCTTCCACACGGCAATTTGGAATGACACCCCAACCCATATGCTCCCCGAAAGCCTCAAATTCCAAAATCACATTCTCAGGCACCATGCGGGCAACAGGATTTTCAGGATATCCCGGAAAGTAGTCATGTGCCGTGATCTTAACACTCGCCCCCACTTCCCCATGCTTGCGATTGACCGCTGACAAGACCTCAGACTGCATATCCGCAGTGTATGAAAAATCTCTCACATAAAGCTGTTTTCCTGCTGCTGCCAAAGGCGCATGAAATGACGCGATCATTCGGTCAAACCAATCACTAACATCCATTTCGATACCTGAAGTCGCCAGATAATCGGGCAATGAAACGCGCGATTCTGGCGAGGATATATTGATGATCAATCCACCAAGGCCTGGCACCCGCCGCAGCAGGTCTTCGGTCTTGTCGCTGCAAAATTCAAACCACTGGCTTTTGGCTGGATCAGGCGCCCCGTTGGAGCCGATCAACTCCGGGTATTGCTCGAGGACATAATCATGTAGGGAGGGCTCCTTGATTTCCAAAAACAGCTTCGCGTCGAAACGGGCAAGCCTCTCCACCAACCGGTTTAGCCATGCAACAGCATTGCGAACTTTCTTCAATCTCAGGTCAGCGACACCATAATTGGCGGAGAGAAACAACTGCGTGCAAATATCCAGAAGATCATTCTGGTGTAAAACAAGTGCATTATACCCCCAGCGTTCCATCGCATCGATCATTGGTAAGACACGACCAGGTTCCCATAAAGTACGATCATGAATTTCAAGCGCGATCAAAGGTTGGTCAGTCATGCACTATCCTCAATGGTATCAACATATGCAGAGACGGTTTGGCTCAACCCGCGCTCCAGCATTGAGCCCAAGTAACTACAAACGGTTAAACGCCATTCCTTACTCGTCGTTAGTTCAGCAGGAAAAAGGTCGGGCAATTCATGAAAAGCTTGGCAAATTCCTGCTGGATCTCTGCCGTTGCTTATAAATGCCGCTGCAAGTTGTTGCGAACGGGGGTCACGGAGATCATATTGCTCGCCGTTTTCGTGCGTTCCGGAGCAATACCTGATCCAAACCGCTGTCGCCAAAGCAAATGGCGCGATAGGCAGATTGTTTTTCAAGCTTTCAAGTGCCGGTGCAAAGATGCGCTGAGGCATTTTTTGCGAACCATCCATGGCGATCTGATAGGTCTCATGAGCGATATTGGGATTGGCGAAACGCTCAATAAGTTTCTGCCCATACTCATCAAGATCGAAATCCTGGAATGGAGAAAGTGTCTGCGAGGCTGCCTTGATATGCCTGTCGACAATGGTAGAAAGCTGAACGTCAGCCATCACGTCTCGTACATAAGTTTTACCGAGCAGGAAGCCCATATAGGCAATTAGCGAATGCGCACCATTCAGCATTCGCAATTTCATCTCTTCATAGGGAGCAACGTCTTTCACAAAGACAACGCCCGCTGCGTCCCACGCGGGACGCCCCTCTGCAAACCTGTCTTCTATCACCCATTGGGAAAACGGTTCTGTTTCAATTGCTGCTTCATCCCTTACATCGAGCCTTACCGCAATTTCTTGTCTAAAGCTTTCGGTGGCGGCAGGTGTGATCCGGTCCACCATCGAATTTGGGAAAGCACCTTCCTCGGCAATCCAGGCGGCAAGATCTGTTTCATCAATCTGGCGAGCAAAATCGAGGATGCCGGCTTTGATCAGCTCGCCATTCTGAGGAAGATTATCGCAGCATAGTACGGTAAAGGGACGCAAGCCAGCTTGCCTTCTGCGCCAAAGCCCTTCAACAATCACACCGAGAATGCCAGTTGGGTTTCGTGGGTCAGCAATATCTTTGGCAATGCTTTCATGTGCCCTGTCCACCCGTCCTGTTTCACGCAATATGCCGTAGGCTTTTTCGGTGACCGTCATGCTCACAATGCGAGTGGCAGGGTTTGCAAGCCGTGTCAAAACGCCTTCCTTATCCCTAGCGGCCGCTTTGGCCTGCGCGATACTTTTGACAATCCTTGGGGCAAGCCCGCCATCTGCTGATCGCGTTGAAACAGAATACATGCATTCTTGAGCGTGAAGCGCATCAACAATTTCAGTGCTGCGAAGGCCAACGCCAAGTATCCGCCAATCGCCCTTTTGATGTTTCAGAGCATCATGTGTGTAGACGGCCAGATGCGCGCGGTGAAATGCACCCGGTCCAAAGTGAACAATTCCGATCCCAAACTCAGAAAAATCATCTTCTGAACCCTCGACCGATCCATCACCAATGTAAGCAGAATTCAACAGATTCATTCCGATGCACCCCGCAATGCTGACAATGCGGTCTCGACACCCCGTAATTCGGCCAGTCCTTTCAGTCGACCGATTGCCGGGTATCCAGGCTGAGCATCCCGTTTGAAATCATCCAAAATATCCTGACCATGGTCCGGTCGCATTGCAATATTCCAGTCTCGGCGCCCTTCCCTTTTGCGCCGAACTTCCTCTTTCAGGATCGCATCAATGAGAGCAACCATATCCGTGTTGCCATCGAGATGTTCACCTTCATGGAAAGACCCGGGCGACGCCTCCTCTTCAAGCACTACATTCCGCAAATGCAGAAAGTGAACCCGATGCCCCAGACGATGCATCATACCCGGCAGGTCATTGTCCGGTCGTGCGCCCAAGGAGCCAGAACAAAGCGTGATGCCATTCGCGGGACTGTCAATCGCCTCGACCAGCGCCGCATAGTCTGTTTCTGTGGACATGATCCGAGGAAGGCCCAGAAGTGAGAACGGCGGATCATCGGGGTGGCAACAAAGTCGAATGCCATGCTTTTCAGCCGTTGGTACAACTTGTTCCAGAAAGTCATAAAGGTTTTGCGTCAGCCGGCATTCATCGATCCCGTGATAGTGCTTAAGCAGCGCCTTGATCTCATCCATGCTCAGATTTTGGTTGGCACCCGGCAAGCCGGCAACGATATTCTGAGCCAGCATCTGTTTCTGTGCATCATCCATTTTGGCATGTCGTTCGCCTGCTGCTTCAACAACCTCTTCGCTGAAAGACTGTTTGGCCCCATTTCTTTTCAGAATAAACAAATCGAATGCGGCGAAATCGATGTAGTCAAACCGCATGCAGGCGGCACCATTCGGCAATCGATAGGAAAGATTTGTCCGGGTCCAGTCCAATATCGGCATGAAATTGTAGCAAACGACTTCAAGACCGCATTGCGCCAGGTTCTCAAGACTGATCTTATAGTTGTTAATATGCGCCTGCCAATCGCCATCCTGTTTCTTGATGTCTTCAGATACCGGAAGACTTTCAACCACTTCCCATTTCAATGACGTTACCGTTCCATCAGATCGCCGGGCAATCTCAGATTGGCGCGTTTTGATCTCCTCAACACTCCAGACCTCGCCATTCGGCACATGATGAAGTGCGGTTACAATGCCATGCGCCCCCGCCTGCTCAATTTCTTCAAGTGCTACAACGTCATGTGGGCCAAACCATCGCCAGGTGTGTCGCATAAAACCTCCTCACAGATTATAGGCGCGTTTGGCCAGGCGGTACGCCAGGTCAATTGCGATTTCAGCCGCTTCATCCTCATCCAAGAAGTGTTCGGCGACTTGACGAGCCAAAAATGCGCAATCGATCCGCCGTGCCAGGTCATGACGGGCAGGAATGGACGGGAATGCGCGAGTATCATCATTGAAGCCGGCCGTATTGTAGTAGCCTGCGGTCTCGGTGGTTTGCTCGCGATACCGCATCATCCCTGCTGGACTGTCATGGAACCACCATGCTGGGCCAAGTTTCAACGACGGATACACACTTGCCAATGGCGCCAGTTCCCGTGAATAGGTTGTCTCATCCAGCGTGAACAGGATCAGCGAAAGTTTGGGATCCATTCCATACCGGTTGAGCAAAGGCTTCAGGTTTTGGGTATAATTTGCAGGCTGCGGAATATCAAAGCCCTTGTCTCGTCCGTAAGATGCAAAGACACCCTGATGGTGATTTCGGAGAGAGCCCGGATGCAATTGCATCACAAGGCCATCTTCTATGCTCATGCCCGCCATTTCAGTGAGCATCTGCGCACGAAACAATTCACGTTCCTCGGGGGATGATTGTCCTCCAAGCACCTTTTCATAAAGGGTTTCACATTCTGCGCTCGAAAGGTCAGCGGTTCTGGAGGTCGGATGACCATGGTCTGTTGCGGTTGCGCCCATCGACTTAAAGAAGGTCCGCCTTGCGCGGTGGGCATTCAGATATCCCTGCCACTGAGACACGTCTTCACCAGTCAGACTACCCAGCGTTTCGATGTTGCCGTGGAAGCCCTCAAAATCCGGATCAACCACGCTGTCCGGTCGATAGGTCGGAATCACAGTGCCCTCCCAATCCGAACCTGCAACCAAAGCGTGCTCAGTCAGTTCATCATTGCATGCGTCCGTTGTTGCAAGAACCTCGATATTGAAACGCTCAAACAATGCTCGAGGTCTAAAAGCGTTTGACGCAATGGCCTCGCTCATCAAATCATAGTGTGCGTCCGCATTATTGCTGCTTGGACGTTCATCGATCCCGAACAAGGTTGAGAGTGTGTGGTCCATCCAGACGCGTACAGGTGTAGAACGGAACAAATGATAGTTCTCTGCAAACAATCGCCAAATTTTGCGCCCGTCCGTTTCATGTGCAACGCCATCGTTTGAGGCGACACCGAGATCAGAGAGAGAAACGCCCTGTGAGACCAGCATTCTGAGGATGTAGTGATCGGGAACAATCAGCAATTGTGCCGGATCTGGAAACTGTTCATTGCGTGAAAACC
>JASJDO010000078.1 GCA_030065115.1 Rhizobiaceae bacterium
CCCACGAAGGGCGCAAACGCGATCCACCAGGCCCAGTAGAACACCGGCCACCAACCTTGCCATTGTGCCAGGAGGAATGCCTCACTGCCTTCTACACCATCTGATGTGTAGACGTTGAAGCTTAGGAATGGCAGCGCAATCAAATAGTCCCAAATACCTACGAAGAAGGCAGTTGCGCCAAACCATGTTGCGCCAAAGATGATGAAGAAACCAAGCAGCACGATCGATAGAACCATGTTGATGTTTGATAGCCATTTAATGCCTTTGCCAACACCTGACAGCGCGGACAGCGTTGAAGCGCCCATGATGAAGAGCAGGGCAACGATGATACCGAGTGTATTCACTGTTCCAGCAATGCTTTCACCTGCTGCATTCACTGCACCGTCAGCATGAACCAGACCGCCAATGCCAATTCGGGTAAGGCCTGCGACAAACTGATCGACGCCGAATCCTAAGGTTTGTGCCACACCTAGAATGGTCGCAACCACTGCAACGATGTCGATCAAATGTCCTAATGAACCAGAAAGCGACTTACCAAAAAGCGGTGTCAGAGAAGAACGGATTGTTAAAGGAAGACCACGACGGTAACTGAAGAATGCAAGGCCTAGTCCTGCTATAGCATAACATGCCCATGCGCCCAGTCCCCAGTGAAGGAACGACCAAACATAAGCTTCCCGCACATTATCTGCTCCAAGAGATGTTGTGATTCCCTGGATCACAGATGGATTATTCTTGAAGTGGGCAACGGGTTCTGCGACCGCCCATGTGAGCATGCCGACGCCGATGCCAGCGCCGAACATCATTGAGAACCAGGAGAAGTTCGAGAACTCCGGTTTCTCGCCGTCTTTACCAAGATTGAGACGCCCTGCCGCTGGCCAGATCGCTAATCCAATGCAAACAATCACAAACAGGGTGACGACCCAAATGTACCAAGCGGCAAAGTTTCTGAGAATAGTCTGGTTCCATTCACCCAGGATCGTTCCGGCTTCTTGTGGCCAGACAATACACCAGACAACCAGTACACTAATTATTATCTTACTGACGACTGCAACATTCACGCTGAAGCCTCTGTAGAATCCTGAGTCTGCCGTCTTGATCGGCAGATCCATCAGGGGTGGTTTGATAGACATCGTGTCCTCCCTCCTAGGTTTAACGATAGGTTAATGTGACATGGATGTGACGGAGTCGCAATCGCAGAAAACAGGAATCGAATAAAAAAAGGAAAGATGCTAAGTATCTGATGAAAAAGGATAAATCATACACTTGGGCAGGGTTGGAAAAATAGGGTGAAATCTCAGGGTGAAATTTCAAAAGTATGAAACTGATGAAATATTCACATGACAGCGTGGCATTTCAAGGCGCCCGTGAGCATCTAACATCCACCAATTCGTTGTCTTCCAATTTCGTCGCCACTGAAATTGTACTCAATTCTGATTTTCCGTCCGCGACGGCAACTTTCAGAGAAAATTTTGTTTTTTCTAAAGCCGCCTTCCTTTAGTGTTTGAAAAATCTCAGAAATTCTCTGCGACTGACAGCGATTGCCGTCCCGTTCTGAGACCAATTCCCCAAATCGGGAAAGCACCGCAAATTTCTGATATCCGTCAAGACATGCTGAAACATTGAAATTACCATTGTTCTGGCGCTTCACACTAATTCGAGTAAACCCTTCAGAGCGTAGCAGTCTTGCAATTTCATCCTCGTTCATGCGTGTTCGGCATTTACCGATGGGTTGCCGTGAAGTGATGTCGCCATAACGGCTGAGTTCTAAATCGAAACGGTCATTGTTAAAACACGCTGCGACTTGATATCCGGGAAGTCTGTCATCGATAATCTCGATTTGGCTATACCCCTTGTTTCTCAGAAATGCTCTTAAATCTCTCGCGCGTAATTCTGGTGCACACTGGCCAATTACATCAGATCGACGGATTTGTCCGTAACGGGTAAGCAACAACTCGAATTTTGTATTGTTTTGGCAGGCTTCGGCCCGATACCAAGGCAATTGTCGGTCAAGAAAACGAATGCGGTTATAGCCCGCGTCTCGTAATACTTTCCGTACATCATTGGGTTCAAATATTTCTCGGCACTGGCCTATGTTTCTACGGCGTAAAATTTCCCCCTGACTGGAATAGGTAATTCTCGTACGAGTCCCGTTTAAACAGCCAATCGCGATAAACTGGCCATTCTGGCGTTCAATCACCACACGCTCATATCCGCTATTGATCAGATTTTGTTCCAATGCCTTTGCGGTAACAGTGCCCCGACAAAATCCGAGATCCTGCTGATTTGATACATTGTATTTGTCATCTACTCGAACAAGATATTTCTTCCCATTCAAACATGCCTGTGCGCGGACAGTCTTAAATCCTTTGCGCACGACATTGATCTGACTATAGCCGTTGTTCAACATTGCCCGCACTGCCTTGTCTCGCGATATGCCGATTTCTATCGTGAACTGTGCATGAGTTGTAGAAGGTGTGACTGTCAAAAACGACGCGGCTAAAACAATTGTCACGACGCAAAAAAAAGCATTGCGGACTACACATCGCGTCGGCATATCAAACCCTCCTGGATATTTTTGACGTAAGGTTAGGTTGAATGTTGTCTCGGGTAAAGAAAATTCTCAATTGGCTAACAAGGCTTTTTGGACTTGAAGTAAATCCTGCCAAGCCAAACGTTTTTGTGCAGGCTGACGCAATAAGTAAGCCGGGTGAAGCGTTGGCATGGCTTTCACAGCACTGCCATCTACATCGACTTCCTTCCACTTGCCACGCAGTCTCATGATCCCATCAGAGGTCTTCAAAAGAGTTTTTGCAGATGAACCGCCGAGCAAAACAACCAGTTTGGGTGAAACGAGTTCAATATGCTTTTCTATAAAAGGCCGGCAAATCTCTGTCTCTTGTGGGGTTGGTGTTCGATTGCCGGGTGGCCGCCAAGGTATGACATTCGAGATATAGGTGCTGCCTCGGTCAAGATTGATCGCTGCTAGCATTTTATCCAATAATTGCCCCGCCCTGCCTACAAACGGCAAACCTTGTATGTCTTCATCGCGACCAGGCGCTTCACCAATGAACATGATATCAGCGTTCGGGTTGCCGTCGGCAAATACCAGGTTTTTCGCAGTCCGTTTTAGGTTACAGCCTTCAAAGGAAGCCAAAGCCAGCTTTAGTTCTTCGAGTGTATTGGCCGAATGCGCGATTTGCTTTGCATTTTCAATCGCGTTCGCGTCAGGAACGGCAGCTTCTGTTTGAACAATCCTTGGTGGTGCGGGAGGCGCACGCTCATTCAACCGCTTGGCGGCAAGCGTTTCACCTTGATTTTTTTTCGCCGGCGCAGGTGGTAACTCCTCAAATCTGTTTACGGGCACGTCTTCCAGCAGAACATCAACGCCTGCCTCGACATACCATTCCAGAATTTCCTGCGTATTTTCCATTAGTAGATGATACAGCATGGGCTGCTCGATGCATATGAAAGTGTCGTGGATTCACAATGAAAATGCGTCAAAATTGACGTGGCACGTAAGAATAGTCGTGCTAAAAGGGCAGCCAGCTAAAAGATGCCAGATGCGCATTAACCGATATTGGAGTTTAGAATGTCCGAAGAGATGCCGGAACGCGAAAGCATGGAATTTGACGTGGTTATTGTAGGAGCAGGTCCTGCAGGCCTTTCTGCAGCGATCAAGCTCAAACAACTCAATGCTGATCTTGAAGTAGTTGTTCTGGAGAAAGGGCCTGAAGTAGGGGCGCACATCCTGTCAGGGGCCGTAATCGACCCGATTGCTGTTAATCGCCTTATCCCGGATTGGGAAAAAGAAAATGGTCATCCTTTCCAGGTTCCAGTAACCGATGACATTTTTTATTTCATGACAGAAGGTAGCCGGAAAAAATTACCCGGTTTCGGTATGCCCAAATTTATGCATAACCATGGCAATTACATTGTGTCTCTTGGGAATGTCTGTCGCTGGTTGGCTGAAAAGGCTGAAGGCCTTGGAGTGGAAATCTATCCTGGGTTTGCCGCTGCTGAAGTTATCTATGATGAAAACGGTGCGGTAAAAGGTGTTGCTACCGGTGACATGGGTCTTCAGAGAGACGGCACTCCAGGCCCAATGCATGAACGTGGAATGGAACTTCACGGAAAATACGTACTGTTCTCAGAAGGTGCTCGCGGGTCTCTTTCAAAGCAATTGATCGAGAAATTTGATCTTGCGAAAGACGCCAGCCCGCCAAAATTTGGCATTGGCTTCAAAGAATTGTGGGAAGTCGATCCATCCAAACACAAGCAAGGTTCTGTTGAACACTCACTTGGTTGGCCGTTAAATTCTGATCAGGATGGTGGCTCGTTTATCTACCATATTGAAAACAATCAGGTTTACGTCGGTTATGTTGTCGCTCTGGGGTACAAAAATCCATACCTGTCACCTTTTGAAGAGTTCCAGCGATTCAAAACACATCCATCTGTTGCTCCACTGCTGGAAGGAGCCAAGCGTATTTCCTATGGTTCTCGTGCGATAACCCAGGGCGGTTGGCAGTCTGTGCCCCGGCTTTCATTCCCCGGCGGCGCGCTTTTGGGCTGTGCGGCTGGTTTTGTGAATGTACCACGGATTAAAGGCTCTCATAATGCGATGCTTTCCGGTATGCTTGCTGCGGAACATGTGGCTGAGGCCATTGCCGGCGGTCGTTCCAATGATGAACTCGCCTCTTACGAGGAAGCTTGGCGTGAAAGTGATATCGGCAAAGACTTGAAACCGGTCCGAAACGTTAAACCGCTTGTTACGAAATACGGTTCAATCAAGGGAATGATGCTTTCCGGCATTGATATGTGGTGTAACATTATTCTCAAATGGTCCCCGTTTGGTACGATGAAGCACGAAAAGGCCGATTATCAGGCAACTGAACCTGCCAATATGCATGAGCCGATCGCTTATCCCAAGCCCGATGGAAAAATTACTTTTGATCGTTCTTCATCCGTATTCTTGTCCGGTACAAACCACGAAGAAAATCAGCCGGTTCATTTGAAAGTTGCTGATCTCGACAAACAAAAGCAATCGGAACTGCATAAGTTCGCGGGGCCGTCTACACGTTATTGTCCGGCAGCTGTGTATGAATGGGTAGATTCGAAAGGTGATGCGATTCCGCTTGGAAAAGAAGCCGAGGCTGAAGACGCGGTTTTCGTCATTAACAACCAAAACTGCGTTCACTGCAAAACGTGCGACATCAAGGATCCGAACCAGAACATCAATTGGACAGTGCCACAAGGTGGCGAGGGCCCGGTTTATCCAAACATGTAAATTTGCAAACAGAATGAATGTGAAAGGCCGGCGTTGTCCGGCCTTTTTTATCCAGCGATATAGCGTTTCATTTCCTCGGCATCGCGTTCAGCCTGCTCAATCTTGCGTTTCACCACATCGCCGATAGAAATGATCCCTTTCAAAACCCCATTGTCGATTACAGGCAAATGACGGAACTTCCCCTCGGTCATTTTTTCCATCAATGTATCAATGAGATCATCTGACGAGCATGAAACCACCCGATGGGTCATGCATTCAGAGACAGTTTTTTCCAGAGCATTTGCGCCTGCGTTCGCAATGTCTCTCACAATGTCGCGTTCGGATACAATGCCGCAAACCTGTTCGCTTTCGGTGACCACCACCAATGCGCCGATTTTGTTGTTCGACAGAATTTTCGCAGCTTCCTCCAGTGTAGTCTGCTGCTCTATGGTAATAACGTTCCCGCCCTTTTCCGAAAGAATCTCTGATACCGCCATTTATGAACCTCCCATTGGATATTGCTGGTCAGCCCCCCATTGACTTCAAGACTAACGAAATCGGCGGGTTTTGCAAATTGTCAGTCTGCACAGGAAACCGATGAGCTGTTTTCCCAGCTGCGCCGAAATGCATCAATCGGAAATTTGAAAGCGGACCAATATGGGAAAATGATCCGAACCGACATGTTCCATGCGTTCCGCGCTCAATACATGAACTCTACCTTTATGCATGATATGGTCAATTGGCAATCCAATGAACCGCGTCAACCAGGACGGTAGCTCGCGAAACAACCATGAAGGGCCGATACCGAGTACAGTTTTGAGGTTCCCCAACGTTGCAAACCGTTGAACGGTGTTTGACCAGGGCGTTGCATTGAAATCTCCTGCGATCAGAAAATCGTCGGACAGATTTTTCAGCTTTGGAACAAACGTCTCCAACTGCGCTGGTCCACTGGCAGGCCAGGGCCAGCGAAGGTGCAAGGAGGCGACCTCCAATGTTTCGCCGCTAGGTGCAACAACTGACGTGATGCCCAAAGTTCCGTATACACCGCAATAGTCATGATCAGACCGCATCGGCCATTTGGAGTAGATTCTAACTCCACCGCGCTTTCCGTATTCAGGACAATGAAAAATGAAAGGCCACTTTCTGTGCAGGCCCACGATATGTGGCTCCCAGACATGTGACAATTCGGAGAGTGAAAGGATGTCTGCATTTTGCTTGTCCAGCCACTCTACGACCGGCGCGGGATCATCATGGTTCCAGAGGAGGTTGAGATGCAAAAGTGAGTATTCCGGCTTTTCCATAATTTTCATTTTTTGTTCGGCGGACCATGGATAACCGGTTTGGCTTTTGTAGATGCCGACGATTGCAGCGATCAAAGCACACGAGGCCACGAATCTGTGGCGAGTGAATGCCAGCACCAAAAAAGCTATCAAAAGGCAAAGCGAGAAATGCATTCTGAAATGGGAAAGTGTGTCAAAAGCAGGATGAACCTTTCCGAGGAAACCAGCGCCAACTACAATTACAGATCCTGAAACGCAGAGAATAATCAGGTTTTTAACGAGGCGGATCATCGAGATATTTTTGACCAAAGGGTTGGAATCGCATGCGAGTACTTCTAGCAAAAAGCATACCGGTATTGAAATTACCGTGAAGTGATTGCCCTTACTCGATGACACGCTATTGTGCGCGAAATCAGATGGAGCTTCCCATGAACCAGAAAAAACCCATTGAGCTGTATTATTGGCCGACACCAAATGGCTGGAAAATTTCGATCATGCTTGAAGAATTGGGCGTGCCTTACGAAATCAAATACGTGGATATCGGTAAAGGTGAACAGTTTGATCCCGATTTTCTGAAGATCGCGCCGAACAACCGCATGCCCGCGATCATTGATCCTGAAGGGCCAGACGGAGAGTCAATTTCTGTTTTCGAGTCTGGTGCAATCCTTCAATATTTGGGACGTAAGTTCGATAAGTTCTACCCGTCGGACGAGCGAGCCCGGGTTGAAGTCGATCAGTGGGTCATGTGGCAAATGGGTGGCCTGGGGCCGATGGCGGGACAAACGCACCATTTCCGCGTCTACGCACCGGAGCAAGTTCCCTATGCGATTGAGCGTTATACTAATGAAGTGAACCGACTTTATGGCGTGATGAACAAACAATTGGAAACTCGGGATTTTCTCGCAGGCGAGTATTCCATTGCAGATATGGCCTGTATTGGCTGGGCTATCCTGTGGGAAAGGCAGGGACAGGAAATCAAGCAGTTCCCACACCTTGAGGAATGGATTGAACGGATGCGGGCAAGGCCAGCAGTCTCCAAAGGTTTGGAGATCGGTATTGAAAAGCGCCGTTCAACGCAGAAAGCAATGAAAGAAGAAGATCAACAGAAAGTCCTCTTCGGTCAGAAGGCGAGATAATATGAAGTGTCTCAAATGGGCTGCAAGCATCATGATGCTTTGCCTTTTGACACAAAACTCTCTGGCAGAGTTCCTGGGTGATGAGTGGATTACCGAGACTGAAATGAAACAACAGTCTGCTTTTGCGAGAAAGCACTCTCTTCTTTTGGTTGGCCTCAGATGCAAATTCAGAGAAAATATTGAAAGCCCGGGAAGGGGCGATGTTCTTTTCAGTGCAGACTTTGAGCAGGTATTTCCAGCGCAAGCCTGGGGTTGGACATTTGATGCAAACACTGAACTTGCAGGTCCCGAGCAACAAGCAAAGTCAGCAGGATTCGAAGTGGCAACTGAGGATTACTTTGAAATAAGCGGGGTTACATGGGTTCGCTGTAAGGTTTGGCACAGACCATAACAAAAAACCCCGCCGTAGCGGGGTTTCAACTCTAAAAAAGAAACTGCCTTACAATTTCTTCCAGTTCTGCGTTTTGCAGAAAATCTTAAGTGCGCACCCCTTTAGTTTCAGGCTCGCACCGCGAACATTTGCCGATCCCGAATATTCCTTATTGTCCGCAGGGTCTGTGACAGTGCCAGTGTAAGAGCCAGCAGAGCCTTTCATTTTGCCTATGCGCTTACCAGCGTATTTACCGGTTTTAAGCTGGATGCAAAATGAGCCACCGCATTTTGAGATTGCTGCTGTCTCACCGCTTTCTGTTTTCCAGTTGCCTTCAATAACATCGGCAAATGCAGGAACGGAAGTTGCAAGCAGCAGACCAGCGGCGAACACAGTTGAGATAGTTTTTTTCATGTTAGTCCTCCAAAACGTCCGGCTCAAAAAAGCGGATTTTTACGTAAACGTCAATATTTGTTTTGGAATGCCCTGTTCACAATTATTGCCTCGTATATTGAGGTTTGTTGATCGATCTTTCGTTGCATCAATTCCTGCCAATTTTACTTAAACTTGAATCATAAATCTGAAGGATGGTTACGGGAATCTTGAAAATCAAACCTGAATCAAGGGTAAAATTCCCTGTAACCTTTTGAAATTGTTGAACCTTGAAAGTGAATCGAATCCTAACTTCATATTTCATTTTTGATTTGTTTTGTTTGCGTTAAGCATTCCGTTTAAGTCAGATTTCAAACTTTCCAGACATTCTGCCTCCATCGAACAACAAGACCGGGATCAACCCGGCGTCACTGTAAAACAGGCTGAAAACAACAATGCCCGATGTAACGGGCGGATATAAAGAGGACGGAAAAAATGGCACGTTTTGACGCTACAGGGGTAGCATATGCCGATATGGCTTCCACCAACAAACCGGAAGCACTGTTTGAACTGGGTTTGGTATATGCAACCGGCCGTGATGGCGAAGAAGATATGATTGCGGCGCACAAATGGTTCAACATCGCTGCATTCCAGGGTTTTGAACTTGCAAAAGCCCGCCGTGAAGAAATCGCGATGGATATGACAAAAGATCAGATTGCCAAGGCACAACGTGCCGCCCGCGAGTGGATCACACAACACTAAGACTTGCAGGAGAGACGCGGTATCTATTCTCCTCCCGGATGCTGCGTCGCTCCTGCCAAACCGCATCAAACGAAGTGCGGATCAATAAAAGAGCTCAAAGAGCCAAACAAAAACAAAAAGAGTGTGAGAAGCACCGAAGCCAACAAGAATGCGGAAAACGCATCGGGCAATATCTGGGATTACCAACCCCAGGAGAGTGGAAGGAAATTCTTCCGCACGTAAAGAAGTTTCAGGGGCTTAAGTCAGGGGACGGACTTGAGCTCCTTTTTCTTTTTAGACAAGCATCTCAAACAGCACACCTGAAATGATAGCTCCGCCAACACCCAAGCAGATATAGGCTGCGAAAACCTGTTTTTGGACAAGTGACCAGACTGCTGCCATCGCCGGTACAGAACTGACTGCGCCTGAGACCATGAATGCCATTCCGGCACCTGCGGTCATTCCCTGATCCATCAGGCCCGAAATCAGTGGTGGGGCAATATAGGAATTGAGGTACGCTGGCATCCCAACAATCGCAGCAACAACAACCGGCAGCAGTCCTTCACCGCCCACCAGGTTCGCGATCAGGTCAGCGGGCACATAGGTTACCAGCATCGCTTCAAGGACATAGGCAAGTGCGAGCCATTTGATCAAAAACAAGGCATTTTCAAAGAACTCGTGACGAAAATGATTTACGCGCTCCTGTGATTGCCAGAACCGCCATTCAGGTTTGCCATCAAGGTTTGGTCCACTTCCACAGCACGAAGACGACTTGTACGCCTTCAGGGGAGTTTGAAAATAGCCCGCCCGCAGAGCGTATTTGATGACAAATCCGCCTGACAATCCAAGCAGCACTGCAATCACCGCTTTACCAATGGCAAACTCCCAGCCTAGAGCAGCAGCCGTAATCAATAGGGTGGGTGGGTCAATCAATGGCGAAGAGAGCCAGAATGCCATGACCGCTGACAGGGGCGCGCCAAGAGCCAAAAGCCCCGCAACAAACGGAATTACTTCGCATGAGCAGAACGGTGCCAAACCTCCAAAAAGTGCAGCGAACACTATCATTCGGTTTTCACGACCCTGAAAAGCACGGGCAATCATGGTTTCAGCGCCGGTGGCTTTCAAATAGGCAATCAGAGAAACCGCAAACAGGATATATGGCAGCGTTCCGACAAAGGCCCGGGATGCAAACTCCAAAATCGGAAGGAAATTTGGTTGATCCAAAATGGCGACAAACACCGGAACACCCAGGGTGATTGTCCAAGGAGAAAGCAGTCGCTTTCTGATCGATTTTTCGGAAACGAACTCCTGCGCAGAATCAGTCATGATCAATGCTCTCTTCGCTGCAGCATTCTTCCAAGATGTAGTTCGCCAATGCTTCCAAATGCAGATAATTGGCTCTGTTAAAGATGGTTCGTCCTTGCTTGTCTTGTATAATCAGGGAAGCGGTCTGCAGGGCTTTCAAATGATGTGCCAGCGTCGACCCTGGAATTTCAGTTTTGGCTTGAATATCACCGACGCTCAACCCTTTGGGTCCGGCCTTTACAAGACACTGAAGCACTTTGAGCCGTGCTTCTGACCCCATGGCCGAAAAGCCTATCGATGCGAGGGTTGGTTCCATATCAGTTAAATAATAATTCTATATAACTAGAAATATAGAAATAAAAGACCGTCAACCGATTGTCAATATCGGATTCCAAGCGCTAGTGCGGGCATTTCCAATGTGCTGGAAGGATGTAGCTTATCTGTTTGACATTCACAGAGCAAAACCGCAAAACGCAATCAGGCTCAGGCAAAGATTTGGAAATCATTTTGGCTTATCTCATTACCGGTGTCGCAGGTTTTATCGGCTTTCATGTAGCAAGTGTTTTGCTTGAACAGGATGAAACTGTATATGGGGTGGATAATCTCAATGATTACTATTCACCTGAACTCAAGCACGATCGCCTGAAGCAATTGAATGCGAACGAAGCATTTGAGTTCGCCGAAGTTGATCTCGCGGACCACGTTTCACTGGAAAGATTTGTATCTGACAAGCCAATCCGCAAAATCATCCATCTGGCTGCTCAGGCAGGGGTGCGCTACAGCATTGATAATCCTCGTGCTTATGTACAGTCCAATCTGGTTGGCCATGTAAATATGCTGGAAATTGCCCGTCACATGAAAGACCTCGAGCATATGCTCTATGCTTCGTCTAGTTCGATCTATGGCGGCAGGTCCGAGATGCCGTTCCTAGAAGAAGACCGTGCGGATACACCGATATCGCTCTACGCCGCGACCAAAAAATCAAATGAACTGATGAGCCATACTTACGCGCATTTGTACGACATTCCTTTGACCGGGTTAAGGTTCTTTACGGTATATGGTCCTTGGGGCAGACCAGACATGGCGTACTTCTCGTTTACAAAAAAGATTTTGGCTGGCGAGGAAATCCAGATTTTCAACCATGGCGACATGTTGCGTGATTTCACCTACATTGATGATATTGTGGATGGCATCTTGAGAATTGCGCAGCAAGATCCAATCGAACGTGATGGTCCCCCGCACGGCGTGTACAACATTGGAAACAACAATCCCGAAAAGCTGGAAGACTTTCTGTCGATCCTTGAAGAAGAACTCGGCGTAAAAGCCAATCGCAAAAATTTACCAATGCAACCGGGTGATGTGCCTGTAACTGCTGCTGATATAACTGCCATCAGCAAGGACTATGGATTTCAACCAACGACCAATCTGCGAGAAGGTTTGCGCAAATTTGTTCGTTGGTATCGCCAATATTATGGCACTTAACAATCGACTCGTTCGCAATTTTGTGATGATAGATTGGCTGCATTCAATTTCCGGGAGGGGAATATGCGGTTCGCGCACAAGTTTTTGGCTGGCCTCGTCATCGCCATGTTGTTTTTGGCTACACCGAATGGGCAAGGCAATTCGGCTTTGGCACAAGAAGGTGAAACCTCTCAGGTAGACATTCAGCCGATCATAGATCAGGCCAAGGAAAACGGTATGAGTGTGATCGTGATCTCGCCTGAAAAAGATGCCGAAACAGCAGAAGATGCAGGTCCCTCTTATCAAGATCGAGCTCTCAAAGTCCGATCGGAGTTGGTACGGATTTTCTCAAAGGCCACCGACCTCCCGAACTCGATTGTGCGTATGCTCTCTAACCGTAGTCCGGATGGAACTTTCAATTGGTTTTGGATTGCAGTTGCCACGGCAATTGGTGGGATTGCGATTGGCACACTACCAATCCTTTACACGAGAAAATGGGCACAGAATTATTTCAAAGGCATGTATGTGGAAGACGTTGAAGCCCGTGCTGATAAAATCACCTATTTGATGTTCCGCGCTTTTACGATTTTAACAAATATCGCCATCATGGCTTCGGTGGCTGTGCTTGTAGCAATAATTTTTGATTCCGGGCATCCGCCAAGTCGTGTAACGATTGGTGCGATTATTGGTTCCTACACAGCGTACCGCGTCTTCAGGCACGTAATATTCTTTAACTTGATCGCGCCGGACGTTCCCAGTCATCGACTGATCAATCTGAATGATGAAGACGCTGATATGATGCAGCGTGACTGGCGTCTGGTTGCATTGGTGGTCATTGCAATATCCGGTCTGTTTGTTTGGCTGGCATTTCTTGGCCTGCCAGGTGATCCGCTTAAGCTACTCGTTATATGTTCGCTACTAATTTGCGCATTACTCATCACCGGCCTGTTTCTCAAACACAAACAACAGATTAGGAACATATTGTTGGGCGAGGGAGATCCAACAAATAAACCGTGGTTGCAAAGGGTGATCGCCTCACAATGGCACCTGATCATGATCGGCTATCTGGTTGTCGCCTGGATAGTCAGTTCGGGCTGAATTGTTCTGGACCTTCCTAGTTCTCTAGCGGTAATTGGCGCGCCCGTGGTTGCACTGATTGCTGGAATCACAGCCTTTGGATTACTCGTAATCCTGATCGATCGCTTTTACAGTGTTCGTCGGCGTCGTTTCGAAGAAAAAGTGAAGATCGCCCAAGAACAAAAACGACGCCAAGCCGAAGTAGAGCGTCTGGCATTGGAAGAAAGCCTCGCCACAAGATCTGAAGACGATGATGAAGAAATGATCATCAATCAGGTTATGTCATCGAAAGAGCTTGATGACATGCCTGTCTTCAAACCGATTTTTAAACCATTGCTTGAAAGAGCGGCGGGAATTCTCGTGGCGATTGGTGGACTTGGATATGTCTTGAGCGCGTGGGATGTAAACATTGGCGAGCGTGGCAATCCGATTACCGGGTTTCTGGACACGCTGATGGTCATTTTCTTTGCATGGTTTCTTTACAGCCTTGTTATTGTCTACATCAACAACCAGCTTGAAGAAGAGGGAGAGCTCGCCGTTGCTGATAGCGGTGAGCCGGGCGAAGAGATGTCAGGCCAGAGTGCCAGTCGGTTGGCAACGCTATTACCTCTCCTAAGGAACGTAATCGTCGCCTTGATCATCGTTCTCGCGGGCATGATTATTCTCTCTAATATGGGAGTTGATATTGCACCCTTGTTTGCTGGTGCAGGTGTGATTGGTCTGGCCGTTGGCTTTGGCGCTCAAACACTCATCCGGGACATATTTTCGGGTGGATTCTTCTTGTTTGATGATGCTTTCCGAAAGGGCGAGTACATAGAACTCGGGCAGATACGTGGGACAGTTGAAAAGATTTCACTTAGGTCTTTCCAACTGCGCCATCACAATGGCCCGCTTCACACTATCCCGTTTGGTGAAATCACCCAATTGACCAACTATTCACGCGATTGGGTCATGATGAAGCTGCCTCTTCGTCTGACGTATGATACGGACGTGGAGCGTGTCCGAAAGCTGGTCAAGAAACTTGGCCAGCGATTGCTTGAGCATCCCGAGGTAGGTTCTCTGTTTCTCCAGCCGCTAAAGTCTCAAGGCGTGTACAAAATGGAAGATTCCGCCATGATTATCCGGGTAAAGTTTATGACAAAGCCCGGTGATCAGTTCGTAACGCGAAAGGTGGTTTACGCGGCAATCAGAGAACTGTTTGAGCAGGAGGGCATACGATTTGCGAGCAAAGAGGTTACGGTTCGCATTGAACAGGAAGAGCAAAAGCAACTGACTGATGCAGAGAAAACCGCAGTTGCTGCCGCAGCCAGACGTGTTGCGGATGACGAAGCAGCTCAAGCACCTGCTGCGCCGGCAGATGATGGGCCATAAGCAAAGTCGATTTGCAATTGTGTGTTAGCTGATGGGAAAAGTGTGCATTATGTCACTTTTCATTCATGAATTGGTGTGCATACAATAATTTAAGTCAGGCGTTTGCTGGGAACAGATACCTGATAAAGGGGAGTGAGAAATAGCGGATGAGTTTGCTGGAGGTTAGGGACCTTAGGGTTTCCTTTGACATTCAGGGAGGACGTGTTGAAGCCGTCAAGGGTGTTGGGTTTAAAGTACAACCCGGTGAAGTTGTTGCTCTTGTTGGTGAATCAGGTTCAGGCAAATCTGTTATCGCCCAATCCATCCTACGCATTCTGCCACGAAACGCTGCTATTGATAGCGGTCAAATATTGTTCAAAGATCCGACAATCGAAAGCGATGAAGCGGTGGATATTGCTTCGCTGAACGCTAAGGATCCATTTCTTCTTCAAATGCGTGGCGGCAGAATATCCATGGTTTTTCAGGAGCCGATGACGGCTCTGTCGCCTATCCACACAATTGGCAATCAGGTTGAGGAGGCTTTGATCCTCCACCAAAAACGAACCAGCGATGAGGCAAAAAAGGATACGCAGGAGATCTTGCGGCTTGTCGGGTTTCCTGATCCGTCTCGCGGTTACGAAATGTATTCCTTTGAACTTTCAGGTGGATTGCGCCAGCGCGCAGTAATTGCAATGGCCCTGATCTGCAATCCGGCAATGGTAATTGCCGACGAGCCGACAACCGCTCTTGATGTAACAGTTCAAGCTCAGATTTTGGGGTTGATGAAGGAACTCCAGAAGAAGTTCAATACTTCAATTTTGCTGATTACCCATGACCTTGGCGTGGTGGCAAACATGGCCGACCGTGTTGTGGTCATCTACCACGGTGAAATCATGGAGGCGGGAACTGCTAGAGAAATCTTCAAGAACCCGCGTCATCCGTATCTCAAAGCGCTGATGGCTGCTGTGCCGCATTTCGACATGGCGCCTGGCGAACGGTTGGTATCCCTTCGTCAATTGGATGAAACACAAGATAAAAAGAACATCGAAAAACTGGCCACAAGGTTCCATTCCGAAGAAGTCAATGACAAATCCAAACCACATCTTGAAGTCAAAAACCTTCGAAAAGAATTCACGCTCAGCAAAGGCAGCTGGTTTGGCGGAGGAAGCGCCAGAAAGCTCATTGCAGTAGACGATGTGAGTTTTGAGATCAAACGCGGTGAATGTCTTGGTCTTGTTGGCGAAAGCGGTTCAGGAAAAACCACGGTTTCCAAACTGATCATGCGGGCTTTGGAGCCGACTTCAGGCTCGGTCACGCTGAATACGGCAAGAGGAGAAGTGGACGTTTTGGGTCTTGCTGGCGACGAATTGATGGAGTTTCGGCGTCGGGTTCAGATGATCTTCCAGGATCCGTTTAGTTCGCTCAATCCTCGAATGACCGTTCAGAACATTCTCCGCGAACCATTCACCATCCACAAAGTTGGCACTCCGGATTCGCAGCAGCGTGATATCGTGGACTTGATGACGTTGGTTGGTTTGGATCCGCGCTATCTCAATCGCTATCCCCATTCATTTTCGGGAGGCCAGCGTCAGCGTGTTGGCATTGCAAGAGCATTGGCTATGCAGCCGGATTTGATGATCTGCGATGAGCCCGTTTCCGCTTTGGATGTTTCGGTACAAGCGCAGATTCTGAATTTGCTGAATGATCTAAGATCAGAACTTGGCTTAACCAGCCTGTTCATTTCGCACAACCTTGCCGTGGTGAACTATGTGGCGGAACGCATTGCTGTTATGTGCCAAGGCAAGTTGGTTGAAATTGCTTCACGCGAGCAAATTTTTGAAAATCCACGTCATC
>JASJDO010000079.1 GCA_030065115.1 Rhizobiaceae bacterium
ATCTGAGGTGGAATAACCATGACCGCTCCATTTCAGAAAGGTTTCATCATTCAGTGCATATGAAGCGCCGTCCGCCCAGATCATCGTTCCGTTTGGTAGTGACGATAGCACTGCATTTGCAACGATTGGACGATTGCGTGTCCTCTCTTCGTGCAGTTTCCTGTCGATAATGTCCGCAGCAGGTTTTGTCTTTAGAGCGAAAGCCTCCTGCCAGTGTTTCTGAAATTCGTCAGCTCTGGCCCGCTGACATTCGAAACAGGGTCTGTGACCAGCAGCGAATGCAGAAACTTCATCCAGAAAAAAGACTTCTGTGTATCCTCGCCCCATGACCGTTCGTTGACGGTTCTTGAATGTCAATACACAGCAAATCCATCGGCGGGACGCATGGCGACGTCTCAAAAGAGTTCTTGTGTCGGGGTCATGAATGCGACCACCGCGATTACCCATCAATGTACCGCGCCATGCTTCAGCAGCCAGTTCACCGGTGGGCAGCACTCGGTTTTGCAGGGTCATGCCGGTTCCCCGGTCTTCTTGCTGATATCGATGCCGGTGTCCCAATAGGGAGAAGGGCCAAAAAGGGTTGCCAGATAATCAATGAACAAGCGAACCTTGGCGGGAAGAAAATTCCGGCTTGGGTAAACGGCGTATATGCCCAAGCCCTTGCTGCTGGAAAATTGGGGTAGGACCCGGGTGAGTTTTCCGTCTCTGAGTTCTGAACCAATATCCCAGGTAGAGCGGAGCGCTATGCCCATGCCTGACAGGACTGTCTCGCGCACAACCTCGCTCGAATTGGTGATCAACATGGAATTTGGACGATAGATCACAAGCCCCTTATTGCCCTCCAACCGCCACGGACCCTGATTGTGTGGCGCAATCAAATTATGGTGGTCCAGGTCCTCAAGTATTTTTGGTTCGCCAGCCTTATTTAGGTATTTCGGGGTTGCGCACAACACGCGGCGGACCGGTGCCAGTTTTCGGGCTACCAAGGTTGAATCCGGCAACTCACCAATTCTGATTGCCACATCAAATCCACCGGAAATAATGTCCACATAATCATCCGAAAGATCGAGATTGAGCGACAGATCAGGATTTGCATTCAGAAATTTCACAAGATGCGGTGCAAGATGCATGCGACCGAAAGAAGTTGGAGCAGATACTTTAAGAACACCTCGCGCGATCGAGGACCTGCGCGCAACAAAATCTTCGGCTTCTTCGACACCAGCCAGAATGGCGACAACGCGCTCGTAGTAGCCTTCACCCGCCTCTGTCAGCGATATTTGCCGGGTGGTGCGGTTGAGGAGACGCGTCCCAAGTCGGTCTTCCAGCCGTTGCATGCGTTTAGAGATAACAGCAGGGGAAAGCCCCATTTCACGCGCCGCGGAAGACATGCTTCCGGCAGAAACAATTTTTGCAAATACTTCAAGGTCATCAAAACGGTTCATCCAAACTATATACCGAGTTTGCAACCAACAAAAAACCCGCCAAAACGGGCGGGTTTGGAATTTTCAAGTTCTGAAGTTGATCAACCAGAACCAAACAACGTGGCGAACGGATTGCCATTTTCGCGAAGTGCTCTTCCGAGACTTTCACCCGGTCCGATCACCACGACCTTGCTGCCAAGTTTGACGCGTTCATAAAGATATTCAACGTCTGAATTCAGCATTCTAATACAACCAGATGAAAGGTTGAGGCCAATTGACCACGGCTGGTTGGTGCCGTGAATCCGGTAAAGCGTGTCTCGGTTACCCTGATAAAGATAGAGCGCGCGAGCGCCTAGTGGGTTGTCGATGCCGCCTGCTTGTGTAACGGGCAGAATGATACCTTTTTTACGTTCCCGTGCTCGCATTTCGGCAGGTGGCGTCCAGGTTGGCCATTCCGCTTTGCGACGGATGGTGGCATCACCCTTCCAGGTAAATCCTTCACGGCCTACGCCTACGCCATAGCGTGTTGCCTTCTTAGAGCTTTGGATATGGTATAGGAACTTTCCGTCTGTATGGATCACGATGGTTCCCGGCTTCAACTTTGTGCTGATGCCAACATTACGACGCTTGTATTTTGTAGGCACGCGTCTGTTGGTGCGAATAACATTGGGGTCAACAGTTTCCCATCTGCGTTCCGCATGATTGTAAATACGTTCGGCCAGCGCACGTTCGACCGAGCCAAACTGGGTAGCCGCGACCGTACCGCCTGCAAGAGTTGTCAAAAATTTTCTTCTGCTGAGCATGTATCTAATCCCTCATTGAACTCTGCATAAGCCTGCCCCTTCGCATCAGACAATATTTCGGAATGTTTCAAAACGCAATATGAACCAATTGCCGCAAGCCATCACATTTATCTGAATTGAATGAGGAATTGCGCTAACCGGCAAGAAAAAGGGCAATCCGGAAGATTGCCCGTTAGAGTTTAAGGGATTGTGTTTTTTCTGGTTTCCGTGCCCCCAATCAGGAAACGATAACCTTTGCACCAATCCTCGCGCGTTCATAGAGATCCATGACATCTTCGTTTCTCATCCGAATACATCCCGAAGAGACCGCCTGACCGATGGTCCATGGCTGGTTTGTGCCATGAATTCGATAAAGTGTGCTGCCCAGATAAAGAGCGCGCGCGCCCATCGGGTTTGCAGGCCCGCCTTCCATGAAGGTCGGCAATTCGCGGCCTTTTTCGCGTTCGCGAGCAATCATCTCTGCGGGTGGGCGCCAACTTGGCCATTCCGCCTTTCGGGTTATTTTCTCGGAGCCTGACCATTCAAACCCCTGTTTGCCAACTCCAACTCCATATCGACGCGCTTTGCCATCTCCCAAGATCAGATAGAGATGCCGGGTTTGCGTATTGATCAGGATCGTGCCGGGCTTGTGACTGGACTCATAGTTGATCGTACGAGGCAGAAACTGCGGATCGATCGGACGTTGCGCAGCCTGACTTTGGATATGCGCCGTTGCCGTTTGAGTAGAGAATTGCTGCCGCTGCACGCGTGAGTAGGCAACTTGCCTCTGGTTTCGCTCAGCCCTTTGTTGGGGCTGACTGTTTCTGAAAGCGGCAAAAAGTCCGGTGCCTCTGCTTTGTTGGTGCTCTTGGCGCACGAGCCGTCTTTGTTTCTTTGTTGTGTGCTGTTGCTTGATGCGCGTCTTTTTGATCTTGGGCGCATTCCGCAACTGCAACAGCCATGGCGAAGTCAAATCCGGCGAAAGGGTCAACGGTTTTGGCGTCGAATAGCGATCGTTTGCCACAGACTGTGAAACAGGCATGACTATGAGTGCTGCGGAAAGCAGCAGAAGTGCGTTTTTCTTCATGACGTACTCTTTACAAATCGTCTGTTGAGCTCCCTGATACGCAGGGAACGATTGGCGAAAGCCTGCCTTAATGCAGGTTAGAAAGAGTTAACGGGGTGGTAATAATTACGATTTGAATCAATTGTAGTGAATCAGTCGTGATGATTAACCATTAATGTTAATCCTAAACAGAAGGTAAAGGGAGCCGAGCGCGCATGGGTGAAGATGACAAGGGCCTGATCACCGGAGAAGATGGTATAACCCGGTGTTTCTGGGCGGGGCCGCAGGCGGATTATGTCACCTATCATGATGAGGAATGGGGGCATCCGGTTGGCTGTGACACGAGACTGTTTGAGAAAATCTGTCTCGAAGGATTTCAGTCCGGCCTGTCCTGGTATACCATTCTTTCAAAGCGCGAAAACTTCCGTAAGGCTTTTCACGGCTTTGAAATTGCCAAGGTTGCGGCGATGACTGATGATGACGTGGAAGAGCAAGTGCAGAACGCAGGCATCATCCGTCACCGCGGCAAGATCAAATCTACAATCAACAATGCCAATCGCGCGTTGGAGTTGATCGAAGAAAAAGGCTCCCTTGCGAAATACTTTTGGGCCTACGAACCGGCAGAAGAAGACCGACCAAAGGTCATCACCCGCGCCAATATTCCAGGCTTTACGGATGTCTCGACAGCGATTTCAAAAGATCTGAAGAAACGTGGTTGGAGCTTTGTTGGACCCACAACGGTTTACGCCTTCATGCAGGCGATGGGCTTGGTGAACGATCACATTCATGGGTGTGAGTTTCGCGACCGGGTTGAGAAACTTCGCGCGGAGTTTGTGAGGCCGATTTTTTCTCAGGAAAGGACGTCGTGATTTGCGTATTATTGAAATTGAACATACTTCCTCTGTTCTGAACAAAGGCATCTCAAAGACTGTAGCTGACGGCGTTGGGGATAGTTTCCAGAGACTAAAATTTTCTGGAAGTAATTTGATAATTTCTGTCGAGAACTCGATACGCATGCACAAATCTGAAGTTGAAGGATCCAGAACAATAATTGGGAAAATAATTGGTTTGTTTTCCAAAGGTCCTGATCCGGACAATATTAGGATCGATGGTTTGCGACTTTTCCAATGTTTTGAAATTGCCGACGAAGAACCTCCAATACCAATCCATGTCGGGAAAACATATCAGGTTGATCTAATTTCTTTGGAATTCATGATCAGTAAAGTGAAAAAAATTACGGAAAATCAGCAATGAAGTTAGCGTGCAATGGCCTTTACAATAACTATACCGGACAGGTTTCAGAACGCCTGACCGAACTTCGCTCAATGATTCTTGACGTTGCCAAAACGACACCGGGCGTTGGTCAAATCGAGGAATGCCTCAAATGGGGCCAACCGAGTTTTGTTACGACGAAACCCGCATCAGGCAGCACAATCCGCATTGACGCTGTGAAGGATGAGCCGCATCATGTGGCGATGTATTTCATCTGTTCCACGACGCTGGTGGATGATTTCCGTGAGATCTATCCCGACACGTTTGATTATCGCGGCAATCGTGCGCTGGTGTTTGATGCGAACAGGCCGTTTCCGGAAGAAGAGTTACGCCACTGTATTGCTAAAGCGCTGACCTACAAATTGAAACGATGAAAACCGATCAAGAAATTCTGAACCGTTTCCAAGAAATTGCTCGCGAAGAACTTCTATTTGAAGGCGAAATCAAGCCTGGTGAAGACGTGTTTGAACAAATGTCTGCGGCAGGAGAAGACTGCGATGATGTTTTGTTCAAGTTCACCGATGAATTTGAAATCGATATGTCTGACTTCCTGTTCTATTTTCACTACGAAAATGAATTTGCGACGCTACTTTCAAATCGTTCGTTGGGGTATATCCCGATTACAATAGAATTGCTCGTTAAGGCGGCTCAAGAAAAAAAGTGGCCGGTTGAATATCCAGACCATAAGCCTCCCGACTGGCGTAGAAATCCGATGTTATTTTATCCTGTCATGATCTTGGCCATAGTCGTTGTGATTTTTGCCGCGAATTTTCTGACAAATGTGACTCTTGCTTTATAATTTGATTCCGGATCGGTAGTTTGTTCAACTAAACACGTTAGCCAGAAAAAGTAGCCTAGGAAACACTCTCAATCTTCAACCCAACACTCTCGATCGCCTGTTTGAATTCACCAGTGTTACCATATTGCAGGTAGGATATCGGGTGCTTGCTGCCATCATGCATCACAAGTACAATGTCGTCAGGGCCATCCATCCACTCCTTGACTTCCGCCTTGGCGATATCAGTGAGTTGAAATTTTCGCGTGTCTTTGTTGTGCCAAATCTCGAGCGTTTCACCCGTCAGTTTGCACCCGTAATTCGGGTTGTTCATGAACCACCACGCTCCAAACAAAAGCGTGAACCCTACGGGAATATACCAATGGATCGGTGCTCCCAGATTAGCTCCCAGAACCACTGCGCCAATTGAGATAACAAGAAACAAAAGACTGGCGAGCGTTTTGCCCTGTGTCTTGTGCTCGTAAAGTACCTTAGCCATCGCATCCCCTCCCTCGTTGGAACAATTAGAGGCTTGTTTTGCTTTGATTTCAAGGGTAGAGGAGGGCCATGATTTTTGAACTCACATCTTCCTTGGACCACTCCCATGTCCATCGACATTCCGGCACTTGATCCGGAAGACGTGTCTTCGTTGCCAAATTCGCAACACTCCTTCCGTTTCAAGCTCTTGATCTCTGCCACGCAGTCACACTGCTGTCGTGAATTGCCCTGATACACCGTTTCGAAAAGACCAAAAGACCCATGTCCAAGAAGAACAAGAAACCACAAAAACTGAGAGCTCGCCAACCGCGTGGCTTTGTTGATCGCGAAGCCAGCGACATTCGCGCAACCAACACCATGATGGCGAAGATTGCCGAAGTCTACGAGCGCTATGGCTTCGATCCGGTTGAAATGCCGATGTTTGAATACACCGATTGTCTCGGTAAGTTCCTGCCCGATAGCGACCGCCCAAATGAAGGCGTGTTTTCACTGCAGGATGATGACGATCAGTGGATGAGCCTGCGTTATGATCTAACCGCGCCGCTCGCGCGTCATGTGGCGGAAAACATCAACGATATTCAACTGCCGTATCGCACCTATCGTTCGGGCTATGTGTTCCGTAACGAGAAACCGGGCCCGGGCCGGTTCCGCCAGTTCATGCAGTTTGACGCGGATACGGTCGGCGCACCTGGCGTTCAGGCTGATGCTGAAATGTGTATGATGATGGCTGACGTTATGGAAGCGTTGGGCATCAATCGAGGTGATTACATCATCCGCGTCAACAACCGCAAGGTTCTGGATGGCGTGATGGAAGCCATTGGCCTTGGTGGGGATGAGAATGCTGAGAAGCGACTGAATGTTCTCCGCGCAATCGACAAGCTTGATCGACTGGGTGTCGAGGGCGTCCGTGAATTACTGGGCGAAGGCCGAACGGATGAGAGTGGCGACCGTACTGAGGGTGCCAATTTAGATGCCGATCAGGTTCAGCAAATAGTTTATTATCTGTCGGATAAAGAATGGTTGCCTGCTTCCCAAACTTTTGCCGATGGGCATGGTGAATTGACCAAGATTGAAGAACTAGTGAGGGCAGGTGGTTATGGACAGGACCAGATCAATATCGACCCCACCTGCGTTCGTGGTCTCGAATACTACACCGGCCCCGTTTTCGAGGCCGAGCTCACCTTTAAAGTGAAAAACGAAAAGGGTCAGGAAGTGGTCTTTGGCTCGGTTGGGGGCGGTGGACGGTATGACGGCCTCGTCAAACGCTTTACAGGGCAGGACGTTCCGGCAACCGGGTTTTCCATCGGCGTGTCTCGCCTGATGTCAGCGCTCAAGAATAATGGTCTGGTTGCCGAAGATTCAGTCAAAGCGCCTGTGCTTGTGACCGTGATGGACAAGGATGCCCTTGCCACCTATCAGGGCTTTGTCCAACAACTTCGCCAAGCTGGCATTCGTGCCGAGATGTATCAGGGCAACCCAAACAAGTTCGGCAAGCAGCTGCAATATGCCGACCGCCGGGGATGCCCGATTGCAATCATTCAAGGGTCAGACGAGCGCGACGCTGGTAAAATCCAGATCAAGGATTTGATCGAGGGCCGCAAACAGGCGGAAGCCATCGCCTCCAATGAAGAATGGCGCGAAAGTCGTCCGGGGCAGTTTGAGGTTGCTGAAGGTGATCTGGTTGCAGAAGTGAAGAAACTTCTGGAAGCGCAGGGATAAAATGCTCCCCACCGTCATCAATCATTTCCTGACCATAGGATGCACATTCCCCGATGTGGATTTGCTGCAACCGGCAGATCCGTTTCTGGATACTACAGGCGAAGACCTGCGCCGCCGCATTTTCATGACGCAGGAGACCTCCGGCAAACAGCTGTGCCTGCGGCCAGAATTCACCATTCCCGTTTGCTTGAACCATCTCAAAGAAGGGCATGAACAGGCCAGATATGCCTATGGGGGTAAAGTGTTCCGTCAGCGCAGCGAAGGTGCTACCGAATTCACGCAGGCAGGCTTCGAAGATCTTGGGAATCCGGACAAGGCAAGCTCGGATATCTATTGCATCACCACAGCGCTTGAACTTCTGAAGAATGCGCAAATCTCTGCACCGCGTTTGGTTGTCGGAAACCAGGCGATCTTTGTGTCCCTGTTGGATGCGCTGGAAATACCCAACGCGTGGCGAAAAAAGTTACTCCGCGCCTTTGGCGACAATGCGCGACTGCAAAACCAATTGAAAGCAATGAGCGTGGGTGTCGAGCCGATCAATACTCTATCCGACGACATTGCATCAGCGATTGATTTAGAAAATCGGGAAAAGGTATTAAATCTCGTCACCGAACATATGGTGAAAGACGGCCTGCCACTTTCCGGAGGTAGGACGCCTACAGCAATCACAGAGCGGCTTTTTGAACTCCGAGAATTGCAGAACACGATATTGAGCTCAGACAAGGCTAAGGCCCTGCAGGCATTTCTCTCATTGGAGGTCGATCTGAATGAAGCATCCAACGCGATCGAGGCGTTTGAGGCTGATCACGGTATCGAATTGTCCGGTGCTGCCTCACGTTTGGAGCATTTGGCAAGCGCCACGTTGGGAGATGTCGCTTCGGCGCAATACAGAGCGAGTTTCGGACGCCGACTGGACTACTATACCGGTCTTGTTTTCGAGGTTTATGGTGATGACCAAACCAAGCCGCTTATTGGTGGCGGGCGCTACGATCAGTTGCTTACCCTGCTTGGCTCCGAGACAGAAGTTCCGGCGGTCGGTTTTGCGGTTTGGGTAGACCGATTGGGCGGTGTATCATGAACCTCACGATTGCAGTACCTTCAAAAGGTCGGTTAAAGGAAAAAGCCGTCAGCCTTTTCGGTGATGCAGGATTTGAACTGAACCTGCCGGAAGATGCTCGCAGCTATCAGGGATCGTTGAAAACCTCCAACGGCAAAGAGATCGCGGACGTATTGTTCCTGTCCGCTTCCGAGATTGCTCGCGAACTTGCCAATGGGAACATCCATGCCGGTATCACAGGCGAAGACCTTGCTAGGGAAACCATTGCAAATGCCGATGAGCATTTGGAGTTCGCAGTTAAACTCGGCTTTGGACACGCCAATGTGGTGATCGCTGTGCCTGAAGCATGGTGGGATGTGAACACGATGGCAGACCTTGATGATGTGGCAGCGGAGTTTCGATCTCGACACGGTCGCCGCCTTCGCATTGCCACGAAATACTGGAACCTGACACAGGGTTTCTTTGCCGATCATGGCATTGCCTTGTACCGGATTGTGGAAAGTTTGGGCGCGACTGAGGCAGCACCGGCTGCGGGGCAAGCTGATGGCATTGTCGATATCACATCCACGGGCTCAACTTTGCGGGCCAACGGATTGAAAATTCTCGATGACGGCACAATTCTTCAATCAGAAGCGAATTTCATTTGTTCGCGAAATGCTGCCATAAAATCTTCCCATAGGGAAAGTTTAATGGATATTTGTCGCAAGCTGGGGCAGGGTGCGGCTCAGTAAAAATCTTTGATTCGGTATCTTGAGGAGTCGTGCAGGTGGGAAATTCAAATATGGATCGACGCAAATTTTTGGGCCTCGCTATTGCAGGAAGCGTGGCCGCCCCAGCAGTAATGCGGGCAAGCCGTGTCGAAGCCGCTGAGGTGGAGAAAATGGCCGGCAAGCTTTTGGTTGTCGGATATCCCGGGTCCTCGCCAGAATCCGGTTCCACAAAAACTCTTGCCAATCATATTGCAGCGGGACGTGCGGGTGGTGCCTTGTTCCTTCGCCACAATGTCAAAAGCGGTGCACAATCAAAAGCCATGGCGAAGATGTTTATCAATGCAAACCGCCAAAGCCTGATTGCAATCGATCAGGAAGGCGGCAAGGTGCAGCGTCTTGGCAAGAAACACGGATTTACGTCTATTCCAACAGCGCAGTGGATTGCTGAGAATAAGTCCGTTGCACAGGCGAAAAAAATATACGCACAGGCTGGCCGCGAATTGAAATCTGCTGGCTTCAATATGAACATGGCACCCACCGTTGATATCCATGATCCAAAAAATCCTGTGATTGGCAAATGGCAGCGCAGTTTCTCTACCGACGTGGAGCGGATCGCCGCTTATGCGGGGGCATTTGTCGACGGATTTGCATCAGCGGGTGTCGCCTGTTCATTGAAACACTTCCCGGGCCATGGGTCTTCACGCGGTGATAGTCATGACGGGTTTGTCGATATCACCAATACATGGAACAAGTCAGAACTGGTTCCGTTCCAGAAACTGGGCGCGAAGTCTCCCATGATTATGGGTGGACATTTGTTCCACCCGGAATTTTCCAATGGCAAATCTCCTGTCACCTTCTCACAAAAAGCGCTGATTTCAAAACTGCGCAAAGGATTGGGATATCAGGGAGTGATTTTGACGGATGACCTCGACATGGGCGCAATCCGCAAGTCGTTCCAATTGAAAGAGGCTATCATCCTCGCATTGGCTGCGGGCAATGATCTTCTGCTGCTTTCCAACTCACTAAGCTATGACGGAGACCTGCCCGCCAATGCGGTACGTTGGATTTCTGGTGCGGTAAAAGACGAACGTATTTCACAAGCTGGGCTTAAGGCTTCATACAATCGTGTAATGCGTGTGCGGAAAAGCTTTAGCGCCTGATCAGAAAATCGATTTGAGTAATTAAAAACGGCGGGACAATTGACCCGCCGTTTGGTTCTAGAATTGTGGGAACCGGGTTCAGCCGCGTTTTGCGTCTACTGAAATGCTTCCCGGTCCAGATACGGATAGTGCGAGGAAGCCGCCAGCCATCGCCAGGTTCTTCATGAACAGGATGAACTGAATCTGGTCACCAAAATTATTGTGGAAGATCGCTGCTGAAACGATACAGAAAGCTGCAAGCGCATAGCTTGTCAGTTTGGTCTGGAAGCCGATCAGAATAGCGATACCGGCAACAACTTCAAATATTGCAGTACCCCAGGCAAGCAAAGTACCCATCGGTAATCCGACTGAACCGATATATCCGGCAGTTCCAGCAATGTTACCGAATTTGTTTAAACCCGCGAGAATGAAAATAAGTGCCAGCAAAATGCGGGCAATAAGAAGAATGGTTGCATTATTCATGGCAAAACTCCGTTTTAGAATTGCCACGAACATAAACGACAAGCACCGTTGCGCGTAAGACAGTGAACGCTGGACGGATTGTTTACTAAACTAGTTCCAATCCAGCTTGGAACTAGTTGGTCCGGGCTTCAACCCATTTGCGCCAGGTCGCAGGTGAGCCCGCAAAAACGTTGATATCTGTATCACCTTTAATACCGGGGATGCTGCCGGTACCAGTATATTGCCAGAATGACCAGCGTTGTCCCGGATAAACTTCAGATGGATGTCCTGCTACTGAACGAAGCCAGTATTCATATCCTTGAAGTGAACCGAGATTATTATCCTTGTAGAAATCCACTGTGGTGTATATCAGCGGCTTCTTGCCGTAGTGGCGTTCCACAATCGCCAGAAATCTGCGCATTTCCGAGCGAATCTTGGCAGGCGTTGGTTTGTGCTTGCAGGTTTTGGATTGATGGTTCCATTCCATGTCCAGAACCGGCGGCAGGGCTTTTGGGTCCTTTGGTACATTGCGAATGAACCAGCGCGCCTGCTCCGCAGCAGTGCGGCAGAAATAATAAAAATGATACGCGCCACGCGGCATTCCTGCGCGACCGGAATTGGCCCAGTTCTCTGCGAAACGAGAATCCGTATGGTCACCGCCTTCGGTTGCCTTGATAAAAGCGAAGGCGACCCCGCCGCGTTTGGCTTTGCGCCAGTCGATATCACCTTGCCATTTGGCCACATCAATACCGTGAACCGGATAGCGCCACGGATATTTACCGCCCCATTCAATGGGATCAACAGGGTCATTGTCGCCAAATTTAGGATTTTGAACGGCGAGACCCAAATCCAGAACAGAATGTGGCTGCGCAGTGCACGACGCAAAAAACAAGGCAACAAGCAATAAAACAAGGGTACGCAAGGTTTAAATCCTGATCTGGCGGGGAAAATTAAACTCTGAATACAATCTTACTAAAATCCTTATAAAGTTTTAACGAAACTGCTTCCAGCATAAATGTGATCATTGGCGAAGCTGTGACCTCAATCCCTATTTCGAGCTGAGGGCTGTGTGCTTGCGTTTTCGGCCGGTGACACGTTCGCGCCAAATCTTGAAGCTGTTCGGCTTCAAATTGCGTCGCATTAGCTTGATGACATCTTTCTCTGCAATGCCTGTTTGCTTTTCTATGTCATCGAAAGAGGTTTTGTCACACCAAGCCATTTCTATAATATGGCTTGTCTCCGGGTCGATGGGTTCTGTCATTAATGCAATCCAAGTCCAGAAATGATTTTCGGGATTTTCTCCTTCAGTTTGAAGAAGCCCTTGGTCGCATGCGGCCAACATATTTCATCATAGGGGCGCATGTATTGATGTATGGATATGTCATTTGAGGCATGTGCCTGCCCGAATGCATCCAGCGCATCTGCAAGCGGCCCCACTGGAACATAGGGCGTTACTACCTTCTTGATATCTATCTTGTCACAGATGGCTGACAATGGTTCGAGTTCGGGTTCACCAGTCAGATCAAAACTCTCACATTGATAATGTTCCTGAGCGCGAGAAAGAGCATCCCGCACTGCGCCTTCGGCAAAGGCGGTCGCTTGCTTTGACGCGCCGATTGGTGAACGTTGATGAATTCCATGAAGTCCTACGATTGCCTTTGGTGGTTTTTGCAAAGCAAGAAGTTCTGGTGCGCAATCTTCTTCATGTAGCAAAAGGATATAATCATCTTCCGGCAAGGTTACATGCAGGAGTAAAGCTGCCAGACCAGCTATCCGCTCTTCATGCAACGGCAGGGGAGTTTCATTCAACTCTCCAACCGGATTGAAGCGACCATTAGTAAACTTTTCTATATTTGAGCTGCGTGCAACATAGTGCTTGCCTTTGGTATGCAGTCCGGCAACCCATCGCCAAGAACATGTGTTTGAAGCAGGATCGCCATCCAGCAAATGCCGATAGAAAAAATCTGCTCCCAGAACCCAGGGGAGCTTCAGCGTGAAAATCCAGATGGATGCGAACCACATGCGTGCGTGATTGTGGAGGTATCCGGTTTGCATAAGTTCTCTTGCCCAGAAATCAAAGCAGTCGATGCCAGTCGCTCCGGTGATGGCTTCGTTGTATCTGGTGTTCAATTCGCGGTTAGCATCAAGCCTTGAAAACTCTGACTTCAAGTCACTCTGGTACCAACGCCATATGTCCGGCCGCTGCTCAAGCCATCCCTTGAAATAAGCACGCCAAAAAACTTCCTGCAGGAACTTCTCTGCTGATTTGAAATCGTGCGATCTAAGCGTTCCCCGGACTATTTCCTCTTCGCAAATTAGCCTGTGCCTGATCCAGGGCGAGAGAATCGACACATTTTCACGATTATCCGGACCAAAATCTGAATTGCGCGTCGCAGCATATGACCTGCCCGCGCGTGGCAGAAATTCCCTGAAGCGTAGCAAAGCAGAATCGCGTGTTGGCGTAAACATGGTCCTCACATGGCGGACCAGAATCTTAAATCAAGAGACCCAGACGCTGATTGGTTGATTCCGCCCTCTGAGTTGCACGTCACCAAAAGATTTGAATGTTTCCGCGAAAGCTTCACTGTCTTCGCAATCTTTTTTCAGGTGCTTCATCACACTGTCACTGACGACACACTGACAATCGAGTTTTCGCGTCTCTGCTTCCAATCTGGAGGCGACATTGACAGTATCACCAACAACCGCAAACTCCAGTCGCCGTTCAGGCCCAATATCACCGAGAATAACGGCACCATAGTGAATGCCAATCGAAATACGGACAGCTTCTTTGCTTTCTTTCTCACGTTCTTCGTTATATTTGGCATTTGCAGCCATTATGGCAGTAGCGCAACGAAGCGCGTTTGCTGCATCTTCTGGACTTGTCTCAGGTCGCCCAAAAGTTGCCATTACCCCGTCGCCCATATATTTTTCAAGCGTACCCGAGTTTTCGAAAATCGTTTTTTCAACCAGTGCATGATAGTTGCGCAGAAGATCCATGACGTTCTCAGGCGTGTTGCGCTCTGCATATTGGGTAAAGCCGACAATGTCCGTAAACAGCACCGCTACTTCCTGACTACGCACTGCCCTGATATCACGATTGGTGGAGGCAATCGCATCAACAAGACTTGAGGGGAAATATCGGGACAGATTTGCACGTTCTTCTGATATGGCTGCTTGCTTGATCAAAAGCTGATTGGATCGGAAGAACGTGCAAATCTGTCCCGATATTTCCCCTCAAGTCTTGTTGATGCGATTGCCTCCACCAATCGTGATATCAGGGCAGTGCGTAGTCAGGAAGTAGCGGTG
>JASJDO010000080.1 GCA_030065115.1 Rhizobiaceae bacterium
GCTCCCCGTCTTCACCGACAACAGAGGCCTTTCCATATGCTTCGATTGTGTTTGGATTGTCGCCCATTGCGGCAATCAGTTGTTTCGCCATATCAATGCCTAGCGGTTTCAGATACTCCGCATAAACGCGGATATATTGCCTCGGTGATCGAAAATCCCTTCGCAGGCAAATATGTCGAAGAAATCACAGGCTTCATGGATGATTTGAAACCGCTAGGCATTGATATGGCGAAACAACTGATTGCCGCAATGGGCGACAATCCAAACACAATCGAAGCATATGGAAAGGCCTCTGTTGTCGGTGAAGACGGGGAGCTTGAACATGCTGCGCTCTGGCATGCACCCGGTGGATACTCGATGCGCGATCAGCTTCCCAACTCCAAGGCTATTGTGCCGTCTACAAAGAAAGTCGGAGGCCCGGGTGTGCGGATCGATGTTCCGGTCACGCATTCGAATGCTTCCTATGTCCGTTCGCATTTTGACGCGATTGAAGTTGGCATCAACGATGCGCCAAAGAAAAACGAGATGGTTGTCATCCTTGCCATGACAACTGGAGCACGTGTTCACAATCGATCTGGAGGCCTTGATGCCGCAGATGTAGTAGGTGAAGACGGCTTGAAGTGAGACTGGGAGATCACAAATGAAAATACGGAAAATAACAGTCGTTGTTGAAGACACGCATATTGAGATTGGACAGGAAATTTCTCCCCCTACCCGCAGAGCGGCAGCTATTGCAGTGATCGAAAATCCGTTTGCTGGCCAGTACAAAGAAGACCTCGAAGAACTAATGAACATTGGCGAAGAGCTTGGTGGATTGCTGGGCGAGCGGTGCGTCAAGGCGCTTGGCATCAAGCCAGAGGAAGCAGAAAGCTATGGCAAGGCCGCCATGGTGGGTGAAAATGGTGAACTTGAACACGCTGCAGCAATCCTGCATCCGAAATTGGGCAAACCACTAAGAGTAGCCGTAGAAAAAGGCGCAGCACTGGTCCCTTCTTCCAAAAAGATGGGTTCCATGGGACATCCCCTGGATGTTCCTCTTGGACACAAAGATGCTGCGTATGTACGTTCGCATTTTGACGGTATGGAAGTAAGGATCAATGATGCGCCACGGGCAAACGAAATCATGGTGGCGATTGCGGTAACCGATTCAGGACGCCCACTTCCACGTGTTGGTGGACTGACCCATGAAGAGGCAGAAGGCAAAGATGGTCTTCGCTAACAAGGCATTTTGCATTGATTGCCCTTGGCACGGTAAGCGTTTTGAAGGGTTCATTTGGTATTAGTTGATTGGCTGGGATAATGATTTTGAAGCAAGATCAGGATTGGAAAAGTGGAAGAACTTCTGGAAGTCCGATACGATCTAGATGAACAGATTGGCTATCTGCTTCGTCTGGCCAACCAGCGCCATGGTTTGATTTTTCAAGCCAATGCGATTGACAATATTACAGCAACCCAATTCGCAGCGATGGTGCGGATTTCCGAATGCGAGGAATGTTCACAAAATCATCTGGGACGCATGGCAGGTATGGATGTGGCCACAATCAAAGGCGTGGTAGATCGACTGCTACACAGAAAATTCGTAAAGTCCCGACCCGACCCGAGGGACAAAAGACGTCTGCTGGTTTCACTAACCGAACCTGGCATAAGACTGGTTGAAAAAATGAAAGAAGCTGGCAAGAAAATTACTGCCGATACCATGCAACCTCTCAGCAAACAGGAACAGAAGACGCTGTTGAAGATCTTGAAGAAGATCACCTAGGTCCGGTTACACGGCTTTTCCACTTAAACAAGTTCCGGCAGCTTGTTGGCTGGTGGAGTATTGCGACTGCGCTCACTGCGAACAATCCCGTCAATAATGGTCATTCCTACACCGGGCAAATTGCCGAGCTGAATGGATTCAAGGATGTTCTTGCCTGGCGCATGTTGGGCTTGATCCATGAGAACGAAGTCAGCGCAATACCCTTTCTCGATCAAGCCAGTATCAAGGTCTCGGCGACGGCTGGTATTGCCAGTACCAAAGCAGATCGCTGTCTCCGCAGAAACATTTCCAAGACTGGATAGCATGGCGATCATCCGGAGTATGCCCAGTGGTTGCACACCAGACCCAGCCGGACCATCCGTACCCAGAATGAGTTGGTCCAGCTTGTTGAGTTCACGCGCTGTATTAAGAGTAAGCAAAGCCGCGCGTTCGTTTCCATTATGAACAATTTCAAGAGCCGCCTTACAATTCTCACAAAGACAAACGATTTGGTCATCCGGCAACGCAGAGTGACCTCCATTGATGTGTCCAACGACGTCTGTACCGGTTTCAAGTACCATATCCGCATCAATCAAGCCTGAGCCGGGAATGGATGGGCCACCGGTATGAATAGTACTCTGGATACCGTACTTGCGCGCCCATTCCACCATCTGGCTTGCGGTCTTGCCGTCTTTGACAGTACCAAGTCCGACCTCGCCGAGTAATTTTACGCCAGCATCCGCAAGGTCCTTGAAGTCTTCTTCGACCATCCCGTGCTCAATGACGGGAGCCCCGGCATGTACCTTCATACCTGACGGTCTAAAGTTTTCGTACCAGCGCTGCGCTGCAATCGCCATGGCCTTTAAGCCAACCACATCCTTGGGGCGGCCCGGCATGTGAACCTCACCCGCTGAAATAAGAGTGGTAACACCGCCATGGAGCGTTGAATCTATCCAGTGAAGCTGCTGTTGTCGCGGTGTATAATCACCGACGACTGGATGAATGTGGCTATCTATCAGACCTGGCGCCAGAGTAACGCCATGTGCGTCAATGGTCGTGGTTGCGCCTTCGGTGTCCAGGTCTTTCTCGTATCCCCACTGTTCGATTTTTCCATCGACCGCAATAAGGCAATCCCCGTCAAAAATCGGTTCTTCAATCTTTCCGGAAAGCAACAGACCAATATTTTTTATGACCAGTTTTGCTGACATATCGAGCACCCCATAAATTCCAACTCGTTAGCACACTAACGTTTAGGGAATGGTGGTCAACATATCCTTAAGAAAGGAGCCTGTGAGGCAATGTCTTGGTCTTCGTTTAAACCATTCTTTTGAGGATGATGCATTCGATTGCAATAAAACGGGTAGCACATGAATTACGGGTAAACTAAACTGAGCACAAATTGCTGATCTATCCTAAATTTTGTGGTTGAGGATACGGGGCTGACAAGGAACTTGATATGAAAAACAATGCTGCACTTTTGATGATCGATATTCAGACCGACTTCTGCCCGGGCGGTGCACTGGCCGTCAATGAAGGCGACGCGGTTGTCCCATTGGCAAACAAACTGCAACAACATTTTGAGATTACTGTTCCAACCCAAGACTGGCATCCCTCTGACCATTCCTCATTTGCGGACAATCACGAAGGTGGAGAACCATTCTCACTTATAGATATGCCATATGGCCCCCAAGTCCTGTGGCCGCGTCACTGTGTAATTGGCAGTAACGGTGCGGAATTTCATACCGATTTGGAAACAGATTCATCTGACATGATTATTCGCAAGGGATTTAGGTCGGCGATTGACAGCTATTCGGCATTCTTTGAAAATGACAAGACAACGCAAACCGGCCTTACCGGATACCTGCGCGAGCGCGAAGCCAACGCGGTTTATCTGGTCGGATTGGCCTTGGATTTCTGTGTTTGTTATTCAGCAGTCGATGCTGCGAAGCAGGGATTTGAAGCTACGGTTATCACCGACGCATGTCGCGCCATCGATCTCGACGGCTCCCTTGATAACGCCATGACAGAGATGAAAAATGCCGGTGTTAATTTTGCAAGCAGCGGCGACTTTCTCTAAACGCCCACATATTTGTCCAGCAATGATTTGTCTGAATTGAGCACAGATGCATTGAGGGTTTCCCTGCTGTATCCGTTCTCAATAAAGGTGACACGATTGGCAATTGAAAGAACCGCATCTACCCGTTGCTCAACCAGAATTACCGCGACCCCCTCATCCCGCATTTGAACAACCACATTCCGAATTTGTTCTATCATTGAAGGTTGAAGACCTTCCGTAGGCTCATCAAGCAACAAAACCTTTGGCTCAATTGCCAACGCCCTTGCGGTCGCAAGCATTTGCTGCTCACCACCAGACAAGGTCCCAGCCTGCTGGTCAAGTCTGCTCTTCAGCGGCGGAAACATGTCCAGTACGCGTTGCTTGACCACCTGCCCACCGTTACTGACCAACAACCCAGCCTCAATGTTTTCTTCCACCGTGAGTTCGGAAAACAAACGACGTCCTTGAGGAATGTAACCGATGCCGCACTTGGGAATTTGATCAGCGCGCAACCGACTGATGTTTTGTCCACCAAGCGTGATGACGCCAGCGGTGGTCCTTACCAATCCCATTATTGCCTTCATGATCGTGGTTTTACCAGCACCATTTCGGCCAAACAGGCAAAGGATCTCACCCGGCTTTGCTTCTAGTGAAACATCTCGCAGAATTTGTGCGCTACCATATCCGGCATTGATTTTGTCAAGAACCAACATTAGCCCGCACCCAGATATGCATCTTGTACCAGTTTGTTTGCCCGTACTTCCTGTGGCGTTCCTTCAGCCAATACCTCTCCAAAATTGAGAACAGTAATGAAATCCGCGGTCTCCATGACAACATTCATGTTGTGCTCAATCAGCAAAATGGTTGATGTCTCGGAAAGTCGCTTGATCAACGCATTGAACTGTTCAACTTCCACATCAGCCAGCCCTTGTGTTGGCTCGTCCAAAATAAGCAGCTTTGGTTTCTGGACAATACCCATTGCTATTTCGAGAAGCCTTTGATGGCCATAACTCAAATCACTTGCAAGTTCCTCTGCCCGGTCTTGCAGCCCGACATCGCCCAGCGCGCCGAAAACAGCCTGATCTAAATCACCTGCACCACCCTTGTGATGCGGACGGGCAGCCAGTGCAACGTTTTCATGCAAACTCAACTTGCCGAAAATCGAGGTAATCTGGAACGTGTATGCCATTCCCATTCCAATACGCTTATGCGCTGGAATATGCGTGACTTTGTGTCCTTCGAAAAAAACATCACCCGCAGTAGCTTCGATCCGACCGCAAAGCAGACCAACTAAAGTGGATTTTCCAGCTCCATTTGGGCCAATAAGTGCCCTAACCTGTCCTGCTGGCAATTCAAAACTCACGCCATTGACGGCAGTCAGGCCACCGAATTGTTTCGTCAGATTTTTGGTTTCAAGCAGGTTTACGGCAGCCATGGCGCAAACCTCTTTTTCACTTCACCAACAATGCCCTGCCGGGCAAACAAGGTCAGCAAGACCAAAATGACACCCGCAACCAGCAAATATGCTTCGGTAAACTCACTCGAAATATCGATAAGATACGTCATGAACAACGTACCGACAAACGGACCAAGTATCGTGCTCGCGCCTCCCAACAACACCCAAAGAAGCGGCAAAATAGAATACTGAACGGAGGCAAACGTGGCGCCAACATATCCGAACAAAAGCCCATAGGCAGCACCCGCCAAACCTGAAATGGTCCCTGATACGATTATGGCACCAAGCTTGTAGGCGAAAACATTGTAGCCAAGCATTTTTGCCCGTTCTTCGTTCTCCCGGATCGCGACCAGTGCTTTTCCGAACGAAGAACGTACAAGCTTAAGTGTCGTGAAAAGTACAATTGCAAACAGGATGAGCGCAATCAGATACCGGTTGTTTGAGTCGGCGAGATCAATACCCGCTACCAATCGCTGAGCTTGCGGAATAACAAACCCTTCGTCGCCCCTTGTAATCTCGCCGAAATACAATATCAGATACCAGCCTGCTTGAGCGAACATCAGCGTTACGATCATCAATGATACGCCAGCAGTCCTGAGCGCCAACGATCCAATAATTGCTGACACAAGTACCGAGCAGACAATCGCAAATAGAACTGCGATGCCCGGTGAGAGGCCCAAACCGGTTATGCCAAGCCCCATTGCATACATGCCAGCGCCAAAAAACAGGGCATGACCTAAACTCAGCAAACCTGTGTAGCCGAACGCGAAATTATACCCCATCGCCAATATGGCGAGAACCATAACACGGGCGAGAATTCCGTGATGATACGGTGGCAATACGAAATGCAATGCCAAAATTACAAGCACTACCGCGATATGAAGCAACCAGACACGATTTTCTCCTGCCCTCATCGCACAGCCTTCCCGAAAAGCCCCTGCGGTCGGAAAATCAGCACAAATGCGACAAGCAATGTTGAGAGAATTTTTGCCAGGGTTGGTGCGAAGAAAATCGAGATGATCCCGTCACTCAAGCCAATGAAAACCGCAGCGACAATCGTACCGGGCAGACTGCCAAGGCCGCCGATAATCACCACAATAAACGCAAGCAGAAGAGGCTCTCCACCCATCAGATAATGAGCTTGCTGGATCGGTACGATCAACACGGCACCTAATGCAGCCAGTGCAGCCCCTACCCCGAAGACAATTGCATTCACGCGATCAACAGGTATGCCAAAAGATTGCGCCATGTCGCGATCAAGTTGCGTGGCCCGCATCATCAACCCGGCTTTGGTACGCGAAATAGCGAGCCACAGAAGCACTATGACCGCAACGGCGGCCGCTACCACAAACAATTTGTAACTGGTCGTACCCAACCCCCAGGGCCAATACATGCTGTAACCCTGCTCGGTATATTCAAACCACGGAATGGAAAAACGGTGATTGAAAGGTGGCTCAACCGGACGCGCATCGGGACCATAAGTGATCAGGGTCATCTGTTGAATAATGTACAGGATACCGATCGTAGCAACGATCGTATTCTCTGGGTCATAATTGATGCGTTTGAGAATAAGAATATCAGCTGCAGCCGCAAGTATGCCGACCAAAAGCGGAGCAATTATAAGCGCGAGGATAAACGAGACCGCCGGATGGCCACCGACAAAACTAGCAACAGCCCAAGCCAGCACAGCCCCAAGCATAAAAAACTCGCCATGGGCGACGTTCACAACGCGCATCACGCCGAATACCAGACTTAAACCAACCGCTATGAGGGTGAGTACAGCAGCCTGAACTGAGCCCTCAATAAGAGCGATAATTAAGTTGGGTCCGAATTCCATGAAATGCGCTGAGAAGAGTAAAAAGAATGCTGGCAGTTAAACCGCCAGCATTGGAATTTTAAATCCTAGAAGGATTGTGTCGTGTAATCCACGGCATCTGGATAGAACGTATCTTCAATCGAAGTTGTATGCGCGAGCACCAATTTCGAATTCTTCACTTGCGTGATGTACTGATGACCGAAGACCTGGTGGGTCTTGCCGTTGAAAATCTTGTCGCCTTGCGGATGGGCATTGGACGCTGGAATGGTGGTCATTGCTTCAACCGCTTCAATCAACTTGCTGCGGTCGTTCACATCCTTGTAGCCGGAGGCTTCCATGCCAGCCTTGATGATGTTCATGGTCTCCCAGCAACCAAACATGTGCGAATAGGTTGAAATGTCATTTGCGTCAGACACAGATGCGCCATTCTCATCAACACCCACAGCATTACGGTAGAACTTGTCGTATTCTGTCTGGTTTTCCTGAGCGTATCTCGGATTCCCCTCCCAGAAGTATGACCCTTCAAGGAACTCAAGGCCCGGGCTTGCCATATCCACCGCTTCGAGACTGTCCAGGAAGCCGAAAATTGCCGGGCTGCTTGAACCGAAGAATTCACCGAGTTCCTTTACGAAAGTCAGAACAGCCGGTCCAACCATCACATGATATAGAACTTCTGTTTCACGCGGAATTTGCGGGAAGTATTTTGTGAAGGAGGATTCGGTCGGCGGGATTGCAATTTTTGCAATCACTTCACCACCCTGCTTCGCAATTGCTTCGCTGAAGAAATCACGGTGGTCATGACCAAAGGCAAAATCTGGGAATACCATTGTTACCTTTTTGCCAAGATTTTTTGAAATGAAAGGCGCCATGGACTGAACCTGGCTTTTCACATCAGTGATACCTGGCTGCATGACATACCGGTTGAGACCGCCAGCAGCGAGTTGGGTTCCTTCGGAAACAATGAAGTACGGCTGCTTGAGTTCGCCAGCCCGGGGTGCAGAACCTGCTACCACGTGGCTGAAAAGAGTGCCAAACACTACATCGCATTTGTGTTCGGATTCAAATTTCTCGACAACCTCTGCACCACGCTTTGGATCTGTGGCATCGTCTTCCGTAATAACTTGAACAGGACGACCGTTAATACCGCCATTGTCATTAATGAACTTCGCAGCTGCTTCAGTAGTCCGGCTGTACCAACGGCCATAGGCGGCACCGATGCCGGTTCTATGCACTTGCAAACCGAGCTTAATCGGCTCTGATGTTTGCGCCTGGCTGTAACGCACAAAGCCCGGCATGGAAGATATAGCTGACGCAGATAATGCCCCTGCCCCCAAAGTGCCTAAAACCTGTCTTCTTGATTGCTTTTTCTTCAAATAGTCAGTCATATTTCCCTCCGACAAAAATCAAACATCCCCATCAAAATCACCCTCACATTTTGTATGTGTACAAATGATTTGTCCAGCCCCACACCAAGCTTATGCCCCGCGCGGTGATGCGAGCAACCATAGGCCAAAAAAGGTATAAAAAACCATAAATATGGCCAAAGGTATTTGACTGAAAACCGCTTTTTTATGACTTTGCAGTAATTCCATCATCGTACGATGCGCGCAAATAATGGAAATACAGTGCCCTGACACAATTAAAACCACCTGGGTCAGGAATATTTTTCGAATACTCTCCAGGGTGTTGAAAAAACCTGTTGTGACATAAAACGTACCTAACCCAAGGTAATCTGCCCCGACCGTCCACGGATCAGAAGCAGCGGCGAGTGCATATTGAATTTCTACCATGAAGGAAGGAAGGAAATGGGCCATGTGATAGGCAACGGCAATAGGAATAACGCAAACCGCCAATCGGTAAAAAACATTCCGAAAGTGTTCCGTTTTCTCAATCATCATAAGGCCAAGATAGACGCATAGGGAAAAGACGCCGACCATCATCAGATTAAAGGTTAGAAGACCACCGACGGTTTGCCAAAAAATTGCCGACCGGCCGGGAAAGTCCAATGGATTTATTCCCAACACACCCAACCACCAGAAGGTTTCATTCAATCCATCGAAGCTGCTGCTGGCCAAGACAACGATAACAAACAAACCCGCAATGATGGAGGTCATCTGCACATTTTTGAGTTTCCAACCAGGAACGCCAACTTCCAATTTGCGCTCTTCAATTCTGAAAACTGATAATCGCGAAAAGTTTTTCATCAAGAGCGTAAAACACTCGCAATTATCCAACCACTCGTTTCTTCCAAACAAAAGCATGCCAAGTAAGTTCATAATCCAATACACTGCGACGGCAACCGCTAGTTGTGAAGGATCTTGTGGTGTGAGCGAGGCAATCATGAAAATTGTAAATCCCAAAAACCCGGCAATAGCCGGCCAGCATTTCAAACCTTCAGGAAGCTGAAGTGGGGTTTGCCAATTCACTGATTTGATGAAGACATCATAAATGCCAGTCCAAGGGTTCATCCAATTCCAAAGATTGCCAAATAGAGCATGGAGAGAAACCAAGCCGACCCAAAAGACGGTCCAAATGAATAGTGGTAGTGGGTTAACCAATGGATCATGAGATCCGGTCATGCCGACGGAAACGAGAAAGAAAAGCAGCAAAAACGAAAGGCAACTCGTGAGTGTACTGATATCCCAAGCTGGCACTTGTGCGATTTTCACAGCTGGCATGGAAGACAGAAAATCTCCCACACCAGGGATAATCAGAAGCAAAATGGTCAATCCAACAGCTGCAACGCCAGCACTAATGTAAAGATCAGTCGGGAGAAGAGGAACGAACGCCTGGCTGGATGCATGAGCAAATGCATCGCTCATAAAAAAGAACTGCAACATCCAGAATGCACCTAAGAATAGGCATAAGCTCTTTTTGTCGCATCTTTGATATGCGCTCGAAATTGACATTAAAACCTGAATATATTCGAATCTCAAAGCAAAGGTTACAGAAGGTTGGCATGAAAAACAAAACCATTCCCCTGATTTTATTTGCACTAATTGTAGCAGGAGCCGCAGCAGCGATTTTGGGTTTTGGTGACGCCAAAAACAACGGGAAAGTAATTATCTCGAACGCGGTGGCTGCACCGATAGACGCAAGCGAGGAAGCTCTGATTTTGACGCTCAGTTTGAACAACGAAGGACCGCCACAAACTATAGTTGGGATCAGCTCACCAGATGCTTCTGATGCGGCAATTCACGGGACCGAAGGCTCTGGGAAACTCGTCTTGCCTGCCAATGGTCAAGCAGACTTCAGCCCTGAAAGTGCCCACATTTTGCTTTCCGGTATTGAAGGTGAATTAACCGAAGGCAGGCTGTTGACCATCAAGGTTGATCTTGAACCGGCAGGCAGTGTCACAACAAAGGCAAGAATTGAAGCAAAAGCAAAAACTCCGCATGGCTCACACCAGACGAACATGCCAAAAATGGAACATTCTGGCCACGCAAACCAGTCTACAAGCACTGGTCAGTCTCAGAATTCTGATCATTCAGCGCATTCAAATCATACAGTCGATTCCAATCATTCTGGTCACGCGAGCCAAGGTGAAAGGTCTGGCCATTCAGCGGATTCTTCGAAGATGGAGATGATACATGTTGTAACCGGAAGCGAGGCAAAACCGGATCTTCAGATAAATGCGTTCTCAAAGCCCGATCAAACCGGTTGGCAGATCAGCGCTGATGTATCAAACTTCGAATTTGATCGTGAACTTGCCGATGGTGATCATGTAACTGGCACAGGTCATGGACACATTTATTTAAATGGATTGAAATTGGGGAGACTCTACAATCCGACCCTGGAAATTGGCGAATTGCCCAAAGGCACACACACACTTCGGATCACACTGAATACCAATGATCACAGGATTTACGTTGTTGATGGAAAGCCCGTTTCGAAGACGGTCGAGCTCGATGTGGAATGATAATTAACAATATATGTAGTGTCCTATTCGTGCTAGCATGGGAGCAAATTAGGTGGTGTCTGTAGTTTAATCCCACAACCATCGGCTGCCTTACGTGTTGAACATTTTGGAGGCGTTTCATGATGATCAAAAACAGGATAAGAGCAAGCCTGTGTTGCACAGCCCTATTCTTGATCTCATTGGGCAATGCCTCTGCCACCGACTCGGGAAACCGTGAATGGCGTACATATTCCGAGGAACCAAATGGAGACATCTACTATTTTGATGCTTCACAGGTCAGTTCAGATTCCGGAATTCATCAGGTCTGGAACAGGATCCAGTACAAAACGTCGATCATGGGAGCATCGAGTTATCAGAGCCTTCTGGAAATCGACTGTACTGATGGCACGGAAAAAATAGTACAAAACACCTTTTTCTCAGACCGGAATTGGGAAAGGCCCGCGATGAGCACCGATAAGGCTGAGAAACCGAAGCGCACCATACCTGCAGGTTCAGCGACAGAGCGCCTTTCTGATATTCTGTGCAACCGATAAGGCACCCAGTCCACCAACGGTGACAAAACAACCCTTGTTCCAGAGAATGAAAACCCGCACCACTTCCATAGTGCGGGTAATACTCTTGTAATTCTACAGAATATTATTGCAGACTCTCAGCGGTTATCCGATAGATTTCACCAGCATCTACAGAAACATAGAGTGCATTGTCCGGCCCCATCACAAGACCACGGAATCTTTTCGAAAACCCGAGAGGCATACGGACAATACCGTTGATCCCTAGACCATCCGGCGTGATGCTTATCATATCAATCCGAGAGCCTGCCGGTGTGCCACTGAAACCGATACCCATGATGCCTACCGCAAGGCGGCCTTCATAGATACCCCAATTGTCGCCCTTGAGGAATGCGGCAGAACCCGTTCCTTGAGAGTATCCGTTATTGTTCCAGGTCGCAGGCATCAGGTCTTCAAAACGCGTATCGCTCATCGGCGTGTACGCGGCCCTGATTGCCGGATCCATGGACTCTGTCTGGTTGGGCTCATAACCGCAGTATTGGTCAGGGCATTCGCCTCTGCCGCCAGTGTTTTGAGCTGGGTCCCAGCCAGCATTGCCACCATTCACAAGTGCCGTGATTTCATCATTGTGCCAAGGCCCGTGTTCAGCCGTGAAGGCTTTACCGTCACTTGGGCGGAAGTCGATTCCTTGCACGTTTCTGTGTCCATAGGTGTAGATCCGCTTGTCAAAACCCTCAGGAGGATTGTTGTCTGGATGAGCATTGCCATCCATATCCACCCGGAGGACCTTGCCGCAAAGCAGTTTTGGATCTTGAGGGCAAATTCCCCGGTGACGGTCTCCACCAGCTACCCATAAATAGCCTCCAGGACCAACACGGAGCCGTCCACCATTATGCGCACCCGGATCACCAAATGGCTGGTCAGACGGGAATGGTTTGTACTGAATATCGGTTACGATATCGGTGCGTTCAGAAACGCTTTTCAAATCATCGCTGACCTTGAAACGCATCACGATGTTGCCATCGCATTTCTCAAAATTGGTCTTGCAACCATCACCACGATATTTGGTGGATGATGAGTAGACGTAAAGAACTCTGTTCTTGTCAAAGTGACGATCTGGAACTACGCCAAGCATGCCTGCCTGGGCCTCGCAAAACAGGTCATCGCCGCTATCGGCATAACCAGAAGAACCTTTTACCCCATACAACGCGTTGACGGAACCATCAGTCGTTCTGACGGACAAGCCCTTGCACTTTTCCGTAAAAAACATCGTGCCGTCCGGCAAGAAGGCCATATCCCAAGGGTTTTCCAAACCTTGTAACACAACTTCGGATGTGATCTTGGGGACGTCCATAGCGCCATCATGCCCATCAGCTTTTGCAGCAAAGGGCATTGCGACTATCAAGGCAGATGCCATGATGCCTGAAAACAAATTACTAGATATGCTTTTCATTTCTTCCTCCCTATTCAACGTTGTATTTTGCACCTTCCAGATACGCCGCCAGATTAGCGATCTCCTCATCAGTCAACGGTTTGGCCATTGGAAACATAAGGAATGAGTTGGAGCCTTGTTTTATGCCTTTCCTGTAGGCCTCCAATTTGTCGGTCGTATATGAAATCTCTTTGCCGGAAACTTTTGGAAAGCTTCCTGCACCTTTCCCGGCGGGTCCGTGACAGTTGATACAAGTCTCCTTGTATCTGGCTTCCCCCGCAGCTATGTCGGCACTCAGTGCCGATTGTGGGTAGGCCAAGATCATGAAAACAAAAAAAGAACTGAAAATTTTCAACAAGACGCGCATCCTAAAACCAGTAACTATCAAGAAGTTACATGTGCTCTTGAGACGGCAAAATGGTGAAATGCACTTCATACCGAAACAGACCACCGAGACCGTGTAGCTTAGCTGCTAACATCATTTCGTCAAGTTGTCGCAGGTTAAATGATGGCGCGCAGATTGCATTGACCGACAAGCAGCAATCCCAACTGAACGCATGGAATGCGGCAATTTTCCAAACAATTATCTGTTCTGAACGGTGTCGCGATTATGATAAAATTGGTGTCCACGCTCGCACTGATCGGCCGCTATTGGATACGGGCAGCTCCAGGAAGATGACATTTGAACTTGTAGAAGCAAGGCATTCACACTCAGACAATGTGAAGGTGCATTTCTGAAAAATCGCCCTTCTACTTGACCTGTGGATTGTCTGGCAATCTGACGTTGCGTGCACCTGCTAAACGCTGGGATCGGCCAAATGGTTGCGGAGCATTTCCTGATAGGCCTTCAGCATTTCATTCACGAACTTTTCCTGTTCATCCACTTCCAGAACATTCCTGCACACATGTGCGTTGTAGCGCGCTGCTGCATACAACATGATCATATGAAGATCAGTGGCTTTCACCTTCTGGTTTTCGCGATTTGCAACATCGATAAACCGGTCGGCAATTTCCATAAACTTGCCATCTGTCATCTGCCCCTGCGCTTCCATTGCACGGCGGGCCTTTCGATTGGGGGATTGATTATCCAACTCAACGTACCTCAGCATTTGGCGTAAACAGGGTTTCGCCGTTTATCATATATGAACCAATCAATTTCTGCGACTTCTCGCTTACAAGCCAATTCTCAACCTCCAACGCGAGCTGATTTTTCACATGTGGATGGCGCTTTGGGGAAATGGGCAAATATGCGTATTGATTGAAC
>JASJDO010000081.1 GCA_030065115.1 Rhizobiaceae bacterium
CAGCGATCAATCCGATCCGGAAAATGAAGCCGGATAGTGCTACTTACTGAAATTCGAAAGCAGAGAACCCTCGCACCATCTCATCAAGCCCAAGAGGCCTTGTAAGGGGTGGATGCGCGCGAGAAACACACCCGGGCCGCTCGCACAATCTGCATCCGGGACCAATTTTGATCGGTTCACGCGCTCCGTTTCCTGTCAGGCCGTCGGCGTAAATCACATCTTCAGAAAACGAGACATCAAATCCGATGAGCAGGGCTGTTCGTTGCGGACGGTCGAAATAACTGGACCTTAAGCCCTCCACCGTTCGACCAAGAACCACGAACTCGACTTCCTGAGGTGTCACAACGGTTTCAGAGAAAATTTGGCCAGGACTTCCAAATGCCTGATGGACAACCAGTTTAGGGCAATCCCCACCAAATCGGGTTACCGGAAATCCGCTTGATCCGGCACGCCTGATGCGATTACCCGCTGCGTCAGTCTCCATTACAAAGAACGGTACTGCTGCATTTCCGGTTTTCTGCAACATCGTCAAACGCCATGCTGCCTGAGCAAATGTGACCCCAAAGCGTGATCTTAAAACATTGATATCGTAACGAAGTTTCTTAGCGGTAGAAATAAAGCGGTCATAAGGAAGGATCATCGCCAAGGCGAGCAATCTCGCAAATTCAAACCGGGCCAACCGCTTCGCTTCATCCGAAGTCAGTTTAAGAAAAGCCACTTCTTCATCAATCAAATCTTCTGCAGTCAACAAAGCTACTTCCTGAGCAACCTCCTGCAATTGATCGGCCGGCGAAAGGCGCTCTGTGAGCATCAAGCGGCTGGAATGTTTGTCAAACCGCCTGCGCCATTCAGGCATGGTTTCAATCGGCAGGACTTGAACCACAATCCCTTTTTCCTGCAACAGCCAGCGTTTCAGCCCGGCTAAAAGACCATCGGACATGTCCAGATTATTTAGTATTTCGGCAGCCTTGCGCTCAATTGCCGGAATATATGGTGATCGTTGCTCGAGTGTTTGACGCATTTCATCGACTGGCAAACGGGCGGCAGTCTTAACTGCATCACTGCCCTCTTCCGCCATCATGGTGGACAATCCGGATAAGCGATCCAGGGATTCACGATAAGCGCGATAGAGCTTCACCATGGCGCTGGCCACGTTAGGAGTCGCTTCAGTGAATTCTAGAATTTCAGCGCGATCAGGAATCTCGCTTTCAAGTAGCGGGTCTGAAAATGCTTCCTTGAGTTGCGCCATCAGGTTTTCATCACCCGTGCCCTGGAGTTCTTCCAAATCAAGCTTGTAGGTTGATGCGAGTTTGAGCAGTAACTGAACCGTCAAAGGACGCTGATTACGCTCGATCAAATTCAGATAACTCGCGGAAACGCCCAATTCTTCGGCCATTGCGGTTTGGGTGAGATTAAGCCCCATCCTAATCCGCCTGATCCTTGGGCCAGCAAATATTTTCTGATCGGCCATTTCCTACTCCAAAATTCAATGTATATGTTACGATAAAGAGGAAAGATTTACAATTTTTACTGATTTACCAGATTGGCGGTAAAATTTCGGACAAAAATACCTGTTTCAGAGATTCTGGAGCATTTTTGTAAGAAGATTTTAGTTGCTTTGTAAAGATTTCAACATAATGTTTAGCAAAACGGCATCCGACAGGCTGTCTCCCAAGGTAGAAAGACGAAAACAGGTCAAATTAATGAGCACCAAACCTCCCGTTAAAGAACGTTCAGCCGAAATGGCTTCTTCCATGTCAACTGACGAGCAGGCAGCAATTCGCATGGTTGCGAATGATCTCCATCGCTTGAACCAATCGGTGATGAAAGCAGTTGAAGCTGGTGTATCTGTAGAACTTATCCGCTCAGCGCGTCACCATTGCGGCAATGGCAACTTCGGCGATCTTCTGACACCGGTAATCGTCAAGCAAGGCGGCTAAACAAGCATCAGCTCAAATTGAGCGAAGGGCCTGGTCAAGTTCGTTGATCAGGTCCTTTTTGTTTTCAATGCCCGCGGACAAGCGGATAAGGTTCTCAGGACATCCGGTCAATTCACCCTCAATCGTGTGGCGATGCTCCACAAGGCTTTCAGTACCTCCCAGAGACGTGGCACGGTGAATCCCATCCAGGTAGCGGCAAAACGTCAGCGCTTCCTCCCGTCCCCCTTTCACCAGGAACGACATCAGATATCCGTATCCGCCACTCATGTGCTGATCTGCCAACGCATGATCAACATGCGAGCTCAGACCTGGATACCAAACCTCCTGCACTGCGGCATGCGAAGACAAAAACTCTGCGATGGCTAGCGCGTTCTCGCACATGCGTTCTATTCTCAGCGGAAGTGTGCGCATGCCACGGATCAACATCCAGGCATCATGCGCGGAGAGAATTGCCCCACCTCCTGCCCGATGCGCCATGATTTCCTGCCAATGCTCCGAATTCTGGTTCTTGCACGTCAGCACGCCAGCCAAAACATCTGAGTGGCCATTTATCGCCTTGGTTGCAGAATGCATGACAATATCCGCCCCGAGCTGCAACGGTTGCATTAGAACCGGGGTTGCGGCAGTTGCATCAACAGCAAGCAGCGAACCGCTATTTTTGCACGCTTGAGAAATCCGCGGCACGTCACACAATCTGATCCATGGATTAGATGGCGTTTCTACAAGAACCAGCTTTGGTCGTTCAGAAGCTACGGACTCGCAAAACGCACTAGTGTCGGTTGCATCAGCCTCAATCAGCGCAATTTCCCGGTGGGCACAAACCTTTCGCAGATACGCAGTGGTTCCCCAATAACATCCCGATTGCAAGAGCAATGTGTCACCGCTCTTGAGTGGCTCGACCAGTGCTGCAATTGCTGCCATCCCGGTAGCGAACAACAGCGTATCCTGACCGCCTTCCAGTGAGCACAATATCTCCTCCGCCAGACGCACCTGATCATTGTTGTCCCGACCGTAAGAATTTTCCGGCACAACCAGATTATAAGCGTCGTCACGCAGAAAAGTCGTGGACGGCTGAATGGGTGGCACCACACCACCCGAGTTCGGATCCGTATATCCGTTTGCCCGTGCGGCGATCGTGTCGACTTGCTTCTGGTTTGGTTTATCAGCCAAAGTTTATTCAGCCTGGCTTTTGGATTTCACATACATCGCATAAGCAAATCCTGAGAACAGCATCAGCAATCCATAAACCGCGATTGGAATGGAAATCTCCGCATTGCCAAGAATTGTCAGGGCAACCACAATGCCCAATGTAGCATTCTGCAAGCCGCACTCGAGTGTAATTGCGGTGCGTTGCGCTCGAGGCAGGGCCATGAATGCCGCAGCAGATGCAGCCACGAACATCGCAATAACGTTCAGAATGATTGCTGGCAGTCCGGCTTGAGAAATCTGGGAAACAACGGTGTCGCGCTCAGCATAAAGCGCACCAAGAACCACAACGATGAACACAATCATGGACAGCGGGCCGAAGACTTTCTCGGCCTTGTCAGCAAAACCAGCGCTGATTTTCCTGACAATCATTCCCAGAACAACCGGTACAGTGGTAATCACAAAAACTCCAATGATGGTTTTCGCCAAATCAAGTTCGGGAGCACCCTCGCCCATATAGGTGGTTAATGCCCAGCCTGTAATAAGTGGAACGGTAATGAAACCCAAAAGACTGATGATCGCCGTTAGCGATACGGATAGCGCGACATCGCCTCGGCCAATATATGTCAGGATGTTCGACGTAACTCCTCCCGGACATGCTGCCAGAATCATCATTCCAACTGCAAATGGCGCACTCATGGGAAAGACCGTAATGATCAGTATTGTCAAAATTGGCAGGCTGATGATTTGCAGCATAAGGCCAACCAAAAAAGCCTTTGGCTTGCTGAACACTCGCGTGAAATCAGCAACGGTAAGGCCTAACCCCATTCCAAACATGATAATCGCAAGCGCGACTGGTAATCCAACTTCCTTCATATTCCCCTCCCCAAAAGAATTGTCAGGCCAATACTACACGCCTGTATTCACTTTGGACATATCTCCGTCAGCCCAATCCAGAACTTTTGGGTTCATGACTTTGAACCAGAGCGGGGGGACATATGCGAGGGCAAAACAACCGGGATAACCGCTCGGTAGTCGCGGCAAGTCTTCAAAATTTCTCAGTGATTGATACGGACGCATTGGATTTGAATGGTGGTCTGAATGTCTTTGCAGATGAAACAGCATAAGATTGGAAACAATGTGATTTGTGTTCCATGAGTGTCTCGGCTCGCAAGGCGCATAACGACCATTTTCTTTTCGCTCACGCTTCAGACCATAATGTTCAATATAGTTTGCACCCGTCAGTTGCAGCCAGCCAACTAGATGGTGAAGCAGTAAAAACGGGAGCATGATCCAGCCGAACGAGTATATAAGGGCAACGCCGATCACTAGTGTAATTGCATACCCTTGCAAGACATCATTCTGCCAATGCCAGAAAGAGAGGCCTTTCTGGTTCAATCGACGTTTCTCAAGCTCCCAACCACGAATGGCCGTATATGGAATTTCACGAAATGCAAATTGGTAGATGCTTTCATTCCAACGCGATGAAGCTGGGTCTTCTGGTGTTGCAACCTTAACGTGGTGGCCCTGATTGTGCTCAATATTGAAATGACCATACCCGGTCAATGCGTTGATCAGTTTTGCACCCAACCTGTCCAGCCGGTCATGCTTGTGGCCAAGTTCATGACCAACAGTGAGGCCACTACCACTTGCAACCCCTGCACTTGTCGTGAGCAATAGAAAAGCCCAAAGCGGCAGGTCAAGCGTACCAACTGCATAGGCGACGGCAAAAAACGTGAAAAAGAAGATTGGAACCGACAGGTGGAGCAAAATCCGGTAGTAAACATCGCTCGACAGCTGTTCCACCACTTCTTCGGGCGGATTATTGATATCTTCGCCAATGATCATGTCCAGCACCGGCACGACAATAAAGTAGAAGAAGAGCGGAAATGCTGCCCAGATCAAACTTTGCCCTAATAAAATCAGAAGCGCACAAATGCCGGGCACCGCAGGAGATAAAATCGATGCAATCCACAAATACCGCTTGCGATCGCGGTAAATGATTTCGTCGCCATTCTTGGTCTGCGCAATAAATATCATCTTGTTCACCCCAACGTTTGCAACGTTCACACTTCCGCAAACGTAAACTGCAAGCCACGTTCCGCGCAAGTCATCATGTCATGCATGTGATTTAAGGTGACATGCAGGCAGTTATTCGATCCAACCGACTTCGCGCTGACGGCGCTGAGCCATGAGTGCGTTGCGCATTAGTATGGATACTGTCACAGGCCCTACACCACCGGGCACAGGGGTTACCCAACTGGCTACTTCCATCACTGCTTCCGTGTCCACATCCCCGACAATCCTGACGTTTCCATTGCCATCCGTAATCTGATTAATGCCGATATCAATGACCGCAGCGCCGGGCTTGACCATGTCAGCCTTGAGAAAATATGGAATACCAACCGCAACCAGCACAGCATCAGCACGCCTTGAATGCGCCGCAACGGAGCGGGTCATATGATGACAAACCGTGACGGTTGCCCCCTCTGCCATCAGAAGAAACGCAGCCGGCTTGCCAACAATCTCGGAATGACCGATCATGACGACTTCCAGACCTTCCATCTTGAGACCGGTTTCCTTGATCAGCTCAACAGAGGCCGCAGCGGTGCAAGGCGCCAACGCCAGATCATTGTAGACAATGTTACCGATTGAGGCCGGGTTCATGCCCTCAACATCCTTCAGCGGATGGATAGCCGATTGCAATGAGCGGACATTGATATGTTCGGGTACAGGACGCTGCAGGATGATCCCGATCACACCGGGATCATCATTCATTTCCGTAATACGGGCTTTGCATTCATCTTGGGAAAGGTCACCCGGCCAGAATTGATCATCGAAAGGCACGCCTGCCCGTTCTGCCGCGCGTGCCTGATTGCGAATATACACCGCAACTTCAGGATTATCGCCAATGGAAATGGACACAAGGCGACCTGAGGGGCCACCAAGTTCATCAAATCCATTTCGCGTTTCATTAAGAACGCGAGCGGCAACGGTCTTGCCGTCAATAAATCGAGGATCCATCTCGTAAAACTCTTAGTATGTAGGAGCGCCAACACCTGCGCGGCGGCAAGCACCTGTCAGTGTATTGGCCATCAGCATTGCAATGGTCATGGGACCAACACCACCCGGAACAGGCGTAATTGATCCTGCAACAGCCGCACTTTCTTCATAAGCCACATCACCAACAAGCTTGGACTTCCCCTCGCCTTTTTCCGGCGCGTCAACACGGTTGATGCCGACATCAATAACCGCGGCTCCAGGCTTGACCCATTCCGCTTTCACCATCTCTGCCCTACCAACTGCTGCAACGAGAATGTCCGCTGTGCTGCACAGGGCTGGGAGGTCTTTTGTTCGCGAATGCGCAATTGTTACCGTAGCATTGGCTGCCAGCAACAGATTTGCCATTGGTTTGCCGACAATGTTTGACCTGCCAACAACGACCGCGTTCAATCCGGACAAATCTTCCGTGCCCAGGGCTTTCTTCAAAAGCACCATTGAGCCAGCCGGTGTACAAGGCACAAACGCCGTGTCTGTCTCACCGGTTCCCAATTTGCCAACGTTGATGAAATGAAACCCGTCCACATCCTTCTCGGGAGCAATGGTTTGAATAACCTTGCCTTCATCAATGTGTTTTGGCAGTGGCAATTGAACCAGAATCCCATCAATTGCCGGGTCATCATTAAGCGATTGGACCATCGCCAGCAGATCGGCTTCCGATGTCCCTTCCGGCAATGTATGCGTCACGGAATGAAAGCCACACTCCGTTGCCTTTTTACCCTTTGAACGAACATAAACCTGGCTTGCAGGATCTTCACCCACAATCACCACGGCAATTCCCGGAACAATGCCGGTTTCCTTGATCAGCTTCGCAGTTTCACTGGTGACCGTCTCAACGACTTCTGCGGCAACTGCTTTACCATCTATGATTTGCGCGGACATGTTTTCCCCTCAGAATTCCGGATCAATTGCCTCTTAATGGCATAGATTAACAGCCACGAGAAACAGGAAAACGACTTGGAGGAAATAATTTTGCGCCAATTCGCAAACCTTGCAAAAATTAACCGAAAATCAAGGATACCCACCCAATAGTGCTTATCACGAAAAACACTCAGTTCGAGACGATTGTCTCTATTCGCAGTCACCGGAAAATGACTAGAATATTGCAAGAATCAATCGTTTGAAGTGTGCCCTGTCCATTGGGGCTTTTTGGGCGAGGGCGGACAGAAATGTGAAGGCGTATTGTGCCTAGGGGCAGGTACAATAGGAAGTCCTAAGGGACTGGCCTTCACATTTCACTCCTCTCTTAAACGTCCATGCTCTTCAGTTTGAAAGTTCTTTGTCGATATAGTTTCGGACAATCGCTTCAAAATTGTCATCAGCTTTAAATCCGAGCTTCAATGCACGCTTTGCAGTAAAGTCTTCGGGCCATGCGTCGACAATCGCCCGGATGCGCGCATCTGGAACCGGCTTGATGAGTTTGACAACATCCTCACCAGCCACACTGCGTAAGGCTTCGATTTGCTCTTCAACTGTACAAGAAACGCCGGGCAGGTTTAATGCGCGTCGGCCCTCCAGCTTTTGCGTATCCAGATCAGCAGCATGAAGCAAAAATCCGACAGCAGATTCAGGAGAGGCAAACCAGTGACGCACACTGGTCTCGACTGGCAACAATGCTTCTTGCCCATTGAGCGGCTCACGAATAATGCCGGAAAAAAATGAGGAGGCAGCAAGATTTGGCTTTCCGGGCCGCACGCAAATAGTCGGCAATCTGACCGACATGCCGTCGAAGAACCCTTTCCTGCAGTAGTCTGCCAGTATCAACTCTATGCAGGCTTTCTGTGCGCCATATGAGGATTGAGGAGCGCATAAGAATTCATCGTCGATCGCTGCATCATATGGACCGCCAAAGACAGCAATTGATGACGAGAAGATTATCTTTGGCGGCTCAGACGAAACTTTGCGCGTTCTCTCAGCAATTGCTTCAAACAATGCCCAACTGGCCCTGAGATTGCTGTTCCAACCAAGGTCGAAATCGGTCTCAGCTTCTCCGGAGACAATGGAAGCAAGGTGAAAAACCAGATCACAATCCAGTTCTGCGAGCCGACCCGCTTCACCACTTTCAGACAAATCGCCTTTCAAACACTGGACAGGAAAGTCTGCCTCAGGAGCCTGCGGCATAACAATATCGTACAACACTAACTTTGAAACGGCAGCGTTGGGCAAACCGCTGGAAACAAGTGCGTTTACAAGCTTGCGACCAATCATGCCAGCCGCACCAAGAATTAGAACTTTCATGAGGTTTTATCCATTTGATTGCAAACCATTGCGATCGCACAATTCGACAAATATAGCGGAATGATCCATTTCACTGCCATCAAGTTCATCGCAGAGCCGTTTGAAGCGCTCCTGCACCTGCTCTGCCAATGGAAGTGACAGCCCCGCCTTCCTCGCCTCTTCAAGCGCATTGTTGATATCTTTTAGTTGCAGACGGGAAAGCCCGCCAGGCTCGAAATTTCCGGTCGTCATGCGGGCACCATGCTGCTGCAAAATCACGGAATCTGCAAATCCGCCTTTCAGAGCCTCACGAATTGCAGTCGGATCAGCACCTCCCTTCTCAGCAAAAAGCATTGCTTCGGCGACAACACCAATGGTTACGGCAACAATAACCTGATTTGCCAGTTTGGAGAGTTGGCCAGCACCAGACGGCCCCACCCTGACCGGGCGTCCCATCGCTGCAAAAACCGGCCTGACCTTTTCAAATATATCCTCTTCCCCACCAACCATGATGGCCAGACTGGCCTGTTCTGCACCCTTCGTTCCGCCGGACACCGGTGCATCAAGATGTGAAATCCCGAGTTTACCCAAGCGATTTGAATGATCTTTGGCTTCCGCCGGTTTGATGGAACTCATATCCACAACACAAGAGCCATGTTTCAAACCCGCTGACACATTCTGGCTGAACAGAAGGTCTTCTACCGCTGCCCCATCTGACAACATGGTTATCACCACATCCGCTTCTGCCACCGCAAGATGTGGTTCTTCGAAAAATACTGCGCCATCGGCTTGAAGCGCCCTCGCCTTGTCTGGCGTTCGGTTCCACACATGAACCGGGAAGTCATTTGCCAAAAGATTGCGGGACATCGGAGCGCCCATCAATCCGGTCCCCAAAACTGCGATTGTCGGCTTCATCAATTTTCCATTCTTCGATTATTGTCATTGTCGAAAATGTACCGCTGAAAGTACATCCGCGAAAGATGGAAATTGTCGGTGATGCAGAGACAATTTACGCGACGGCGAACAGATCAGTGCAGTTGGTTGCCACTATTGTCTGGCACACCCAGCGCCAATGCATATACAGGCGATTGAAGCGCGTTATCGAGTTGCAGATGGGCCGAGATTTCATTGTGAGCCAATGCTGCCGAGGGGCAAGCGGTCAGGCCATGTTCGGTTGCTGCAAGCATGATGTTTTGTCCAATGTGGCCGGCCTCGATCAGGATCACGCGATATGCATTATTGTCCTTGTATTTCCACATGGTTCTTCGAAAATCCGCACACAGAAAAACAAGGCAAGACATGTCGTTGATCCAGGGCTGATCGCCAATCAAAGCGGAAGGGTTTTCAAGAACGCCATCCTTCACCTTGGCGAGGGAATGCTCCTTCGCCGAATAGTGGTAAAATCCAGGATCCAGGCCGGTAACTCTTGGCGCGTAAATGTATGCTTCATAGGGGTTCCGCGCGCCACCGGATGGCGTCATTGACAATGGCAGTTTTCCAACGCAATTCTCGGCTTCATCCAGAATTCCCATTCCGGCGAACAGGCAATCCGACAGGGCAGATACGGATATGCCCGTGCGCATCACGTTTCTTTGTGTCCTTCTTTTTGCCATCAGCTCAGTGACATTGGCGGCTGCCTGAGGCAACTCAATCTGCGTTTCAAAGAAATCGTTCAACAAATACGGTTCCACCATTGCCTGGTGGCGCACGCGTGCGCGCTGCATTTCTTCCGCCTCGCTGCGAGAGACAAACTTCCGGTTCTGCTCGCAATAGTGGAAGAGCGCTGAAGGAATGCCCCATTCCCAGTCTTCGACCTTCGCACGCTCCTCACGGGCATCCGGGGAATCCTGAACCACCAGAGCCCCTATGTCGATCAGGCCTTGGATGCTCTGATAAAATTCTTCACGTTCCATTTCCGGAAACATGCTTTCAACTGCTTCAATTGGCTTCCAGCTGTTGAGCTTGTGCAGCAATAGAAGGACTTCCTCATTACAAACGAAGTCGGTCTGTTTGAGAAAGTTATACGCAATCGTGCCTTCGTGATCCGGGCACATGATCAATGCTTGTGATGTGCGTATTTTCATTTTCGGACACAGAAATGGGCGCAGCTCCCCACAAAGAGCCGCGCCCATTCACCCACATTTAGGCTTTGTCATAACATACGTTGACACCGCCCATGCGTTTCGTACCAGAAGGTTTTACTGAAAGTAGATTCTTGTTGCCCGCCTTCTTAAATGTTGTTTTTGACATTAAAGTCTCCATTGATTGGTTTCATTTTGCCGATCAATGTTCGAAAAAATATTGCTGGAAGCACGAGTAAAAACAACAGTTTTCAAAAGCTTATTTAAATTTTTCTGCGCATTTTTTGATGCAAGTTTCGTTTTTTTCGCAATTATTGCGAAGGTTTTTTCTAAGTTTAGTTGTATTTGCGAAATTTTGATCAGCCCCTGAATTTACATATTGTGGAAGAGTTGCCTGATCTGCACAGGAAGATCACCATCCTTGATTCCAATTGCCCCGCTCTTGCGAAGTACAGAAAGGAGGCTCGTGGACTTTGGCATCTTCTCCATGATTACATGGCAGACATCTGCTCCGGACTTGGTAAGCGCTATGCTCTTTCCGGTTAAAATGCTAACGTCGGTTGGTGCCCAATGCATCGTGGCAAGAGACGGTGCTTGTGAAGCACGCTGATCCAATGCTGCGAAATATAAGATGCCTCTTCGGTTCAATACAAGTCCGCGATGACTGCCCAGCGAAAGACGCCAAGCAGAAGACTTCCGTTCATTGTAACCAGTCAAGCGACGAAATTCGGTGCGGTCGCTTTGTTTCCTGATCGCAGTGACGGATTTAATAACCCAATCCGGATCTGAGGTTGCCCGAAAATAGGTCAGGTACAATCCGTCATCCAACATTGTCTCTTGCGGTGACAATACCTGGCCCAAAATGTCCTGAAATTCCTTCTTCCGGACCAGGGAGGAAATTTTTTCATCCATATCGAGAAGATAGCTGTCCGGATCCATGAACAAGTCAATTTCCCTGACACCAAAATAGTCGCAGATCTTTTTTAGTGTTTTTTGCCGAGGAAAATTCTCACCATTTATATATTTTGCAAACTGCTGCCGATTGATGCCCAGCTCATTGCATACATGACTGATTGAAGGCTTCTGTTTGCACAATGCGCGCAGATTGATGCCCATATTCTCATAAACACTCATTCGACACCCGCCGAACTGTTTATGGTCCCTGACTGATAATTAAGCAAAATTCGCTAAACCCCGTTTTTCAGGGGGTATATGTGCGCAATTTCGAAATTATTCAATTACTGAAATGCACAGAACACGAATATATTACGCAGCAAATGCAGAAACCGCACCCCGATAGCAAGCGCCATCCATGGTCCGGAAATGAGTGATGCGAGTGCTCAACGCCGCAGAATCCGGCGTCGAAGCATATGGTGGATTGAAAGTTGCCCCACTTATTGAAAGAAATACCGTGAAGGCTTTACTCAGTTCTGGAGATAAGATTCCAACGTATCATCCATGGCCTCGCACCATTTTGTGTGGTGAACAGGAGCCTTGTTACCAGTCATGGGCGAAACATAGGCGTTATCTCTGAAACCCATAATGTCCTTCTTCTTGTCCTTCTTCCATTGGAAGAACGCGGCATCAGATGCATCCACATCAAAACTCGGATAATCCGTTTCTGCAATCAATTCACGAACGTAGTCACCTTGGTAGACAATGCAGGCGTAATCATCTTCCAGTGCATCTTCCCGCGCTTCACGATCCGCAATATCAGCATTCATAGCCGCTTTGTCGGGAATTGAGATCTTTCCCATCATCACATCACGAGCCCACCAGGCCTGAGCGTCGAACATGTTGAACGTATACCACTGATCCTGCATGCCCAGATAAAACAGCTTTGGATTGTCAACAAAGGCAACGCCCTTGTACAACATTGCTGTTGCAAGCCTGTTTGCAGTCTCAAGCTTCAGACTGTCATCCATGAATGGGAAATGGTGCTTGTAGCCGGTGCATAGAATTATGGCATCAACATCGGCTGTTGAACCGTCTATAAAGGTACAGGTATTGCCCTCAACTTTTTCCAGGAGCGGGACTTCTTTCCAATTGTCAGGCCACTTGTATCCAATAGGCGCTGTACGATGCGACACGGTCACTGACTTGCAGCCATATTTCCAGCACTGGGAGCCAATATCTTCAGCTGAGTAAGATGTGCCAATGATCAGAATATCCTGATTTTTAAACTCGACGGCATCCCGGAAATCATGAGCATGAAGAACCCGGCCATTGAACCGGTCAAACCCATCAAATTGCGGAACATTGGGCGTTGAGAAGTGACCGTTGGCCGCAACAACATGATCAAACTCTTCCGTTGTGGTATTTCCGGTTGGAAGGTCTTGAACAGAAACTGAAAACATTCCGCTTGCCTCGTCATAAGACACCCAGCGTACAGCTGTGTTGAACTTGATCCAGTCGCGAACACCAGCCTTTTTGACCCGCCCTTCAATGTAATCGAACAACACTGCTCGTGGTGGATAAGATGCGATCGGCTTGCCGAAATGCTCTTCAAAGGTGTAGTCGGCAAACTCGAGTCCCTCCTTTGGCCCGTTCGACCAGAGATAGCGGTACATTGAGTTGTGTACCGGCTCGCCATATTGGTCGAGCCCGGTTCGCCACGAATATCGCCAGAGCCCGCCCCAGTCTTCCTGCTTCTCGTAGCAAACGATTTCCGGAATCTCTTCGCCATTGTTTTTGGCAGATTGGAACGCTCTCAATTGTGCAAGACCCGATGGACCGGCACCAATTACGGCAACGCGCTTTGACATTTATAAACCCCTCCCAAGGCTGATATTCTTGTCCAAGTTTGGCCTCAAGCCTAATCGTCAAACGACGCATATGTCTAGCAATATTTGGTATAATATCGGATCAAAATACCCCCAATTCCGTCAGAATTTCAGGCACAAATTCCTAATTTGGTACATAATTGGTCCTGTTAATAAAGATATTGGTTTTATTTCGGTTTTGGATTAACCTCTTGTTAGCTTTCTGGGAGGGAGCAAGTTTCTGCTTGGAGTTGCCCAACGGAAGGCTGGTTAGAAACTAATGATATGAGGGGAGTCTTATCATGGAAGAACAACTTAAAGAGCTGGCCGAAAAGGTCGCTGCTCTTGAAAGTGGTTCTGGCGCAACAAACACCATGTTCGCCGAAACTTACTACTACCTCACCATCGCATTGATGGTGGTTATCCACGCTGGTTTCTTGGCGTATGAAATGGGCGCTTCGCGTCATAAAAACGTTCTCGCTTCAGGCATCAAGAACATTCTTGCCTTCGCATTTGTTATTCCGGCGTTCTATTTCATCGGATGGTGGGTTTACTGGGCTTTCCCGACTGGCATATCACTCAGTGCAGGTCCAAACGGCATTTCTGGCGCTGCTTATGCAAACGAAATCGCATTACCCTGGGTCGAATATATGGGGCCAAATATAGCTGACAATGCATCTGGCGTATTCTGGGGCGCATTCGCCTTGTTTGCAGCGACAACCGCCTCGATTTTCTCTGGCGCTGTCATTGAACGCATCCAAGTCGTTGGCTTCCTCATTCTGGCCATCTTCCTAGGCGCGATCGCATGGGTGGTTGCAGCGGCTTGGGGCTGGCATTCAGATGGATGGCTGGTTCAAAGCTGGGGCTATCACGACTTTGGCGCTGCAGGTGTCGTGCACATGGTTGCCGGCTTCTTTGCACTGGGCGTATTGATCAATCTCGGGCCACGTATCGGACGTTTCAATGCCGATGGTACCGGCAATCCGATGGGCGCACACAATTTGCCTCTCACCCTTGTTGGTCTGATGATGATCATCGTCGGTTTCTGGGGCTTCCTGATGGCTTGCGT